>DATBTN010000010.1 GCA_036559195.1 Candidatus Baltobacteraceae bacterium | reverse complement strand
TTCGAGTGCGCCGGCATACCCGCGCACGTTGCGCCGATGCCCGTACTTTGAATCGAAGTCGTTGAGATTCACGAAAACAAAGCCGTTGTCCACCCGTTCCAATATGTCGAATGCCTTCCCCATCGCATCCCGATTATCCGTCACCCGGACCGATGAAGCGATTCCGTGCCCACAATATATATCACAAATTTTGCCAACGGCATGAGTCTGTACCCCGCCTTCGGCTAAAGCATCCAAGATGCTGGGCGGAGGCGCAATCGCGTAATCGCGGCGATTGGCCGTGCGGATGAACGCGCCGGGGCTCCCAACGAACGGGCGGGCGATCACCCGGTTGACCGCATGCGGCGGGACGAGCATGGCGCGCGCACGCTCGCACCAATCATAGAGTGTGGCAACAGGAACGACCTCTTCGTGGGCCGCCACCTGGAAGACCGAATCGGCCGATGTGTAGAGAATCGGGCGCCCCGTCGCGACATGCTCCGCGCCCAGTTCGTCGATGATCTCGGTGCCCGAGGCGGGTTTGTTGCCGAGCGGCGGCTTGCCGATGATGCGCGTGAACGCTTCGATCACTTCAGCAGGGAAGCCGTCGGGATAGGTTGGGAACGGCACGTCGGTGATGATTCCGGCCATCTCCCAATGGCCCGTGATCGTGTCCTTGCCGCGGCTCTTCTCTTGCAACCGCGCGACGCGCGCTTGCGGGCGCGTCGCCGGCGGGACGCCGGCAATCGGCGTGAGATTGCCCAGCCCGAGGCGCGCGAAATTCGGCAGGTGCAGCCCACCGAGTCGACGCGATACGTTGCCGAGTGTATTGGCCCCGCCGGCGTCGCCGTACTGGCCCGCATCGGGAAGCGCACCCACACCACCGGAATCCAAAACAATCGTGATAACCCGCACCATCACGACTCGCGTTTCTGGATTTTTGGCGACTGCGCCTTCCCAAATCGAAGCAAACGGCCTTCTGGTAGATGATGAAACGATGAGAGGCTGACCGCCGTTCTTCCCGAAGCGAAGCGGTTCCGTACGAACCATCTGGAGGAGAAACGCTGCGACTTATATCGGCTAGAATCGTGCTTGCGCTCGTGACCTTCGCACTCTGCTGCGGCTCAGCGAGTGCGCGCACGATGATCCACCTCAAGGCCGGCCACATCGCATTCTATTACGACCGCTTCCTGATTGAAGGCGACGGGGGCGTGCACGTTTCGCTGGATAACGGCGTAACGATCAGCGGCGACGCGTTCTCAATGGATCTGAAGCTCAATCGGTTTCTGGTGGCCGGGCACGTGCATGTGGATTCGCCAAGCGGGTCGCAGGATGGGGCGGCGATCGCGGATTTCCTTGATTTTGATCGGGCCTATTTTGTGCCGCTGCTTGCCGCCTCCGCGCCCTCCGCCCTTCGACAAGCTCAGGGTGACATTCCGGATCGGTGGACGTTTGTTGGGAATGATTTTGGGCATCCGATTAAGGGGCGCGTGATGCCGGGGGATACGTTTTATTTTCCGGATACCTCGGGGTCGCGGGCTTTTTTGTATACGCATGACGCCGTGATTGGGGCGCGGTCGTTCGTGCGGTTTGGGCCGAGCCAAGTGCATATCGTTGCCGGCTACCAGCCGTTGCCTTCTTACTACCTCAATTTTTCGGCCGATCCGCATCTGGGTTCCAACTCGCTTGCGGGTGCGAATTTTGACGGGACGTATGAATTTGCCGGCGGCGCGAACGCGATTAGCGCGCTGCATATTCGATACGACACCGTCAACAAAGCCTACCTCGGGTTCGAACAGCACTTGAGCGGCTCGAAGGCCTATGCGGTGTTCTCGATCAACCCGTTCACGCGGCCCTCGAAGTTCTATAACCTGCGGTTATCGGATCAGCCCTCCGACAAACTGCAGATCCAGACGTTTAGCCAATTGCACACCTTCCAATCCGGGCTCAGTCAGCCGTTGGAAGTGCAGCATGTTACGAACGTCTTGGTTACGCAGGCGTTGAATCGCTCGTACCTCCAGCTCAGCTCGCAGTTCGTCAACGATAGTCTGCTGGCGCCGACGCCTAAAAATTACTACGGCGATCCGAATCACGTCTTCGTTCCGAATCACCCGTCGAACGCGGCGATCAGCATCTCGGGATTCGATACGCAAATTAAGGGGACGCCGCTCTTCTTCCGGCCGCGCTTCGGACTCGGGTTCCAGCACGATCTCTACGGACTCCAGCAGATCGGCGGCGTGAACTACACTACGATCTGGAACCACTACGCGGGTCTGACGCTCTTCACGCCGACGTTGAAAGTCTCGCATCCGGCGCGCAGCACGGCGACCGTGTATCTCAATGCGATCTTCGATAAGCAGCGCACCTGGAACTCGACGCCGCATTACACCGACGCCACGAATACCACGCTCAGCCTGAGCCGAAGCCTGGATCCGTTCGGGCATCTGTCGTCGTATCTGCAATATAACATCTTGAACGAGCGCGACGTCTACACAAACGGCAAGGCCTCCTCGCCGTACCAGCCGACCATTCCGATCATTAACGGCGTGCCGGTTCCGGGCTACGCCGCGTTTGCCGGCTCGGCGACGCTGCGTACGCTGAGCCTCGGCCTCCTGTACTCCAATCGTTCGAACTTCTCGGCATCGCTCGTCGCGGAGAAGCACACCGATTTCCCCGCTCCCGTTCCCGGGTTGTTTCCGCTGCCGCCCACGAACGTGCTGGGGCAGTATCAGTACGCCACGTATCTCGGCAAGCCGCCGTACGACATCACCGGCGACGTTCGCTTCCGCATCGATCCGCAAACCTCGATCGATCTGCAGCGGACCTATTACTTTAACTACGCTACGCTGCGATGGAGTCCGCAATTCATTATTCAGGTGACGCATTAATGAAACGAGCGCCCGTGCGTATCGCCCCAGTCCTGATCGCGATCTTCGCGGTGGCCTCGCTCGTCGGGGGCGCCCTCTCGGCGCGCGCGCAAGCGCCCGCGCCGACCGTGGTAACCGCGCAGATTCTCGACTACGAAAAAGGCTATCTCTTCTTCACCTCGGGCGATGGCTTCCACGTGTCGCCGACGGCGCAGATCGTCGACTTCAAAACGCAGGCCGCCACGACGGCGGTGCCGGCCGTTCGCGAGTTCGCGCGCGTCACGTTCGATCCGAACGGCGTCGTCACCAAGATCGAGCTTTCCAACGCGCGGCTCGCCGCTGAGGGCGATCTCTCGCAGGTTCACCGCTTTGCCGTGGCGCTCTCCACCCCGGCTCCGAATCCGGACTTAGCGCCCGCGAAGGGAAGCGCGCTCGCCGGCAGCTGCAACGACGTGACGCCCGGCAAACGCGTGAGCGTTCGCTTTACCGTGCAGGTTCCGCCGATGACCGGGCTCGCCGACCAGATCTACATGACGACCGATCAGGCGGCCTGGAACCCGCAGGCGTACAAGTTCGATCGTATCGACGCGCTGCACTATCAGTCGACGCTCTCGCTGCTCTCGGGGACCGTCTTCCAATATTTGTTCGATCGCGGATCGTCGGAGTCGCTGGAGCGCGGGCAGAACGGCATCGAAGCGAAGCCCGAGCAATTCTGTGTCGGCAGCGCCGACGTGCAGAGCCATACGCACATCGTCTACCACTGGGGCGACGAGTCGGGCGGCAGCAGTACGCTGCCGGTGCCGCAAGCGTTGCCCACGCCGTATAATCCCGCGCCGTTCCCGAATCTTCCGACGCCGGGACCGTTCAAGACGCCTTAGGGCGCGGTTAGCGCAGCGCGATCGGAACGTCGCGCTCCGCTAACGCGCCTTGCGAGTTGCGGGCGATCACTTGCGCGGTGTAGTTGCCGTGCGCGAACCACGGAATGTGCGGGGCTTGGTAGCTGAGCGCGAATTGCCCGAACGCCGTTCGCGGCACGTTAAACGAGTAGCTCGCGATGCGCACTTCCACGCTCGCGACGTTGGTGGACGTCGTCACCGTGCCGGAGATCGTGTCGCCGGAATGGATCACGTTCTGATTGAGATGCACGTCGACGATCTGCGGCGGCGCGCCGGCAGGCAGTACGAGCGGCGTTGGAGCGGGCGTGGGCGTGGCCATTGGAACCGGTGACGGGGAAGCGCTCGGCAGCGGATTTGGATTGGGCACGATCGTCGGATTCGGGAATGGCGTCGGCGCGGCGCTGGCCGTCGCGGTCGGAGCCGGCTGCGGCGTGGCCGGCGGCGCCGCTTGCGCGGTGGCCAGGGCGACGAGCGCGAGGATGAGCGTGAATCCGGACATCGGGTCCTCCTAGTGAATCGTGATGGGCACCGAGGCGCTGGTCGATTGGCCGGGCGTATTGCGCGCGATCACGACGACCGTGTACGTATGCCGCAGGAACGGCGGCAGGTTCGGCACGCGATACGAGAGCGCGAACTGGCCCGGGCCCACTTTGGTGAGGGTGGTGGAGTACCCGACGATGCGGGCTTCCACGCTCGCAACGTTGCTCGAGGTCGTCACGGTTCCGGTAACCGTCTCGCCCGGGGAGACGGTGTGCGAGCTGAGCGAGACGCCCAGGATATGCGGGGGAGCGTCCGGCGGCAGCACGGCCGTAGCCGGGGTGGCCGGAGCGACCGGAGCGGCGGTTGCGGGCGCCGCCGTGGCCGGCAGCGGGGTCGCGGGGTGCGCGGTCGCCCCCGGAACGGCCGGCGGCGATGCGGCGGCAGTCGCGAGAGGTGAGGGCATCGCTGTCGCGGCGCTTGTCGGTGTTGCGGTCGGCACGGGCACGGGCACGGGCAGCGCTTGCGCCGCCTGCTCGCGAGCCTTGCTTCCGGAGATCGATTCGAGTACGGCGATGAAGCCGATC
>DATBTN010000009.1 GCA_036559195.1 Candidatus Baltobacteraceae bacterium | reverse complement strand
TGTACGTGGTTGCGGGGCCAGGATTTGAACCTGGGACCTTCGGGTTATGAGCCCGACGAGCTACCGGACTGCTCCACCCCGCGTCGCGGTCATGTATATACGGAGAACCCCATACCGTTCTCCTGCTGCTCGTGTAAACTGCGGGAGCCGAGCAAAAGGTTGCGAAGGTGGTTTGCCGATGGCTACGAGCGAGTTCATACGCGCGCTTCCGAAGGTTCAGTTGCATTGCCACCTTGAGGGAACGCTCCAGGCTGCGACGTTTCTCGAATTGGCCGCGCGACATGGGGTGGCGACCACGTACCGGCCCGTCCTTCGACAAGCTCCTGTCCTTCGACAGGCTCAGGATGACAGCGTGTATGCGTTTGGGGATTTTTCGGAGTTTTTGTTGACGTTTGCGGCGGTGAGCCGGGCGCTGAAGGAGCCGGGCGATTATGCGCGGTTGGCGGCGGAGTACGCGCTCGATGCGGCGGCGCAGAACGTCGTGTATGGAGAGATCTTCATCTCGCCGTCGGTTTGGCTGTTCTTTCATCCCGAGCTCGACGTGCGCGCCTGCGTGCGGGAGATTCGCTCGGCGTTCGAAGCACAGCGCGAGCGTAGCGGCATCGAGTTGCGATTGATCGTCGATCTGACGCGCAACTTCGGTCTCGAGAGCGCGATGCGAACCGCAAAACTCGCGATCGGCCTCACCGATTTGGGGGCGATCGGCATCGGACTCGGCGGTGACGAAGCGCGCTTTCCGGCTGGGGATTTTGAAGAGCCGTTCGCGCTCGCGCGCGCGGCCGGGCTGCACTGCGTGGCGCACGCAGGCGAAGCGGCCGGGGCGACGAGCGTTCGCGATGCGATCGAACGTTTGCACGTCGAACGGATCGGGCACGGCGTGCGCGCGCTCGAAGATCGCGACGTCGTCGAGCTGCTGGCGCACCGGCAGATTCCGCTCGAGATTTGCCCGACCTCGAACTTTCTCACCGGCATCGCCTCGCGCGAGCACCCGCATCCGCTGCTCGAACTGGATGCCGCGGGCGTCGTCGTCACGATCGATGCCGACGATCCGGCGCTCTTTCGAACGAGCATCACGCAAGAGTACGAGTACGTCGCGTCGATCGCCGGCGAGACGACGCTCCTGCGCCTGATCGGGAACGCGATCGACGCGTCCTTTGCCGCCGATTCCCTCAAGGCGAGCATGCGCGAGTTGCTGCGGGCGGCGAGCGTGATGGAACCGGGCCGCAGCGCGTCGAACACCAGTACGCATGTCCGGCCATAGTCATTTTGCGGAGTCGACCGAGGAGTATCTCGAGGGCGTCTACCGGCTCGAACGCGAGGGTCCGGGCGTTACGACCTCGGGGCTCGCGTCCGAATTGGGCGTCGCGCCGGCTTCGGTTTCGGGCATGCTCAAGAAGCTTGCAAGCGAGGGCTACCTCGAACAGGTTACACGCGGTGAAGTGCGCCTCACGCGCAAGGGCCTCGAGGTCGCGGTCCGCGTGCTGCGCCGGCACCGGCTCGCCGAACGTCTGCTGACCGACGTGCTCGGGATGTCGTGGGACGAGGTGCACGCCGAGGCTTGCATGCTCGAGCACGCAATCTCCGACAAAGTCGAAGCCCGGCTCGTCGAGATCCTCGGCGATCCGCAAGTGTGCCCGCACGGGCACCCGATTCCGCCGAAAGATTTGAGCGACCCGATTCGGACCGGGCTTCCGCTCGCGCAACTCGACGAAGGTTCGCGCGCCGTCGTGCAAGGCGTGACCGACGAAGTGCCGGAGATTCTGCGCTACCTCGGCGAGATGGGATTGCGTCCCGGCGCCAAAGTCCGGATTCACGGGAAGGCACCGCTCGGAGGCCCGATCACCGTCGAGATCGGAAAAGCCTCGCACGCGATCTCGCTCGAACTCGCGCGCATGGTGATGGTCACCGGGAGCGAGTCCTGAGCCAACGCGCAACCGTCACGCGGGTGCTGATCATCGTCAACGTGCTCGCATTTTTGTACGAGATCGTGAGTTCGGGCGGCGGCGTGTTGAGCGGCAACATTACCAACGGCACGATCGTGCGCGATGGCGCGCTCGTACCGTTTCTCGTCACGCAGGATAACCAGTGGTGGCGTATCGTCACGAGCGGATTCTTGCACGCCAGCATCATTCACATCGGCGTGAACATGATCTCCCTCTACTCGCTCGGGCGATTCATCGAGAGCGCCGTCGGCGGCGCGAAGATGGCCCTCATTTATGCCGTCTCCTTGCTCTGCGCGGGGCTCGGCGCCGTCTATTTCTCGCAGCCGGATATTCCGACGCTCGGCGCCAGCGGCGCGATCTTCGGTCTCTTTGGGGCGCTCTTCGCAATCGGATTCAAACTCGGCAAACCCGGCATGCAGCTGATCAAAGCGAACATTGGATTGCTCGCGATCAATCTGATCATCACGTTCGCGGTGCCGATGATCTCGAAGCAAGAACATCTCGCCGGGCTGATTGCCGGATTCGTGCTGACGCTCGTGCTATTCTGGCCGCCCAAGCCCGTGCGCACGCGCGTCGTCGATGCGCGGACCGGCGCGGAACTCGAATCGCACATCGAAGCATGATCGCCATCGACGACGTCTTCGCACCGGACGGCCCGGTTGCGGGCGCCCTGGGTGGTTTTGAGGCGCGCCCCGGACAAGTGCAGATGGCGCATCTCATCGAGCGCGGGTTTCTCGAAGGGATGCACACGATCGTCGAAGCCGGAACCGGTGTCGGCAAGTCACTCGCCTACCTCATTCCGGCGCTGCGAAGCGGCAAGAAGATCGTCCTTTCGACCGGCACGATCGCGCTGCAGGAGCAGCTGTACACCAAGGATATTCCGCTTGTCGTGCGCGCGCTCGGGCTTCCGGCGCGGGTCACGCTGCTCAAGGGGCGTAGTCATTATCTCTGCCGCCAAAAGCTCGAACGTATGCGGGCGGATCGACTCGTCGCACCGTCGCGCGGAATGCAAGAGCTCTGGGAATGGGGGGCGCGCACCCGAACGGGCGATCGCTCGGAACTGCCCTTCACCCCGAGCGGCGACGATTGGGAGCAACTCGACGCCGACGCCGACGATTGCGTCGGCGAATTTTGCGAACACTTCCGCGAGTGTTACTTCTTCAAGAAGCGCGACGAGGCGAAGTACGCCGATATCGTGGTCGTCAATCACGCGCTGTTCTTTCTCGATCTCGCCATGGGCGGCGGCCTCTTACCGCCGTACGATCACGTCATCCTCGACGAGGCACATCAGTGCGAACGCTGGGCGACCGCCGCCCTAACGGCGACGCTCTCGCGCGCGACCGTCGGGCGCATGCTGCGAAAACTCCATCGAACCTACCACTTGCCCGCGCACTTCGAACGCGACTTCGACGCCGGCGTTCGCGGATTGGAATCGGCGCTCGCGCAAGTGCCCGGCGACCGGTACCCGTTGCGCGCGAACGATCACGCGTTGCCGGCGCTCGCGGATCTGCGCGACACGCTCTTCAAGCTCGAGAACTGGCTCTACGCAAACTGGCATGGAGCGCTAAAGAAAAAACCGCAGAACGATGCCGAGGCCGAGCGCCGCCGCGATCTCTCGATGCGGGCGATCCTCGCGCACGAGGCGACGATCGATCGGGCGCACATGCCCGGCGACGAAGCGATCGCGTGGGCGGAGCGCGCCGAGAACGACGGGCGCTACGAGGTCAACAGCGCGCCGCACGATGTCGCGGAGTTCCTACGCCTGCATCTCTTCGAACGCACGTCGAGCGTGGTTCTCACGAGCGCGACGATTGCCAACGGCCGATCGTTCGAATTTCTGCGGCGATCGCTCGGCGTCGTCGACGCGCAGGAATTGATCGCTCCCTCACCCTTCGACTATCCCGCGCAGGCGCGTTTGTTCGTCGCTCCGCCGCAGCTCAATCCCAAAGCCGTCAATTTCGCGCTACTTGCGGCCCCGTTGATCGAGGAATGTTTGGATCGCAGCCGCGGCCGGGCCTTCGTGCTCTTCACGTCGTACCTGCGACTTCGCGAGGTCTACGCGTTGGTGCGCGAGCGCATCCCCTATCCGATTCGCCTGCAAGGCGAACTGCCGCGCACGCGCCTGCTCGAGTGGTTTCGCGCGACACCGAACGCCGTGCTTTTTGCTACCGGAACGTTCTGGGAAGGCATCGACGTGGTCGGCGATCAGCTCTCGTGCGTCATCATCGATCGTCTGCCGTTTCCGTCGCCGGCCGATCCGCTCGTGCAAGCGCGCGTGGAAGCGCTTGAAGCACGCGGTTATAACGGCTTCGAACACTACATGATTCCCTCGGCGATCGTCCGCCTGAAACAGGGCTTCGGCCGGCTCATTCGCAGCAAGAGCGATCGCGGGTTGGTCGCGCTGCTCGACGGTCGCGCCGCCTCCTCGCGCTACGGCGCCACGATTCTCGACGCGCTGCCCCCGGCCAAACGCGTGACAAACCTCGACGAGCTAACGGAGTTCTTTTGATGGCACGACCGATATCCGCGCTGCTTGCCGGCGCGCTCGTCTGCGCGACGGCGCTACTCGCGACGAACGAACCCGCGCTCGCGTGGGGAACCAAGGGACACACGATGATCAACCGCTTGGCGGCGGCGTCGCTGCCTTCGCGCCTGCCGGCATTCATGCGAACTGCTGCGGCCGCCGACGAACTGGCGTTTCTCGGCCCGGAAGAAGACGCGCTCAAAGGCTCGGGTCGGGCGTGGGATGCGCAGTACGATCCCGGCCATTACCTCGACGTACTCGACGACGGCACTATCGCCGGCGCGCTGAAGCTGGGCGCGCTGCCCGAGACGCGAGAAGCGTACGACACGGCGCTGCGCGCTGCGGGCAGCGATCAATACAAGACGGGCTATCTGCCGTATGCGATTCTCGACGGGTGGGAGCAGTTGCGCATGGACTTCGCGTATTGGCGCGTCGATGCGTACCGCGCGACGCACGATGCGAGCGCCGCACGCCGCCGGCGCGCGGCAAGCGATCGCGCGATCGAAGAGCACCTGATCCTTCGCGACGCCGGTGTGTGGGGCCACTTCGTCGGCGATGCGTCGCAACCGCTCCACGTCACGGTGCATTTCAACGGGTGGGGCGAGTATCCCAATCCGAAGGGCTACTCGACGTCGCGCGACATCCACGCGTTTTTCGAGAGCACGTTCGTGAATCGTTACGCGCAAGAGCGAGCCGTAGCCGGCCTGATGGCAGCTCCCGCCCCACGGCAATCCGCGGCGCTCGCGACACAAGAAGAAGCGCTCGGTGCGATCGAGAGCTACCTGCAGGCCACGAACGCAACCGTCACCCAACTCTATTCGATCGACAAAACCGGCGGCTTCGTTCGCGCCACGCCGCAAGCCGTAACCTTTTGCGACGCGCGTCTCGCCGCCGGCGCCGCCGAACTGCGCGACCTCACCGCCTGGGCCTGGGACGACAGCATCAACGAAAGCGTCGGCTACCCCGCCCAACCCGTCCGCACCATCCTCAACGCCACCCACTAGCCAAAGACGCATCGCCACGCAAACCAAACGCAGATCCTAAGCGTACGTCGCCACGCAAGCAAACGTAGATCATAAGCGTGCATTGTCACGCAAACAAACGCGGAGACGAAGTTCGTTTGTCATCCTGAGCCTGTCGAAGGACGACGCATGTAGCGCACGTGTCCCGACAGGCCCGTCCTTCGACAAGCTCAGGATGACAAGAAACGTGCGCGTTGTCACGCGAACAAACGCCGAGCCGAAGTGTGCGGTTAGCTCTCTTCTTTGCTGGACTCTTGGGTGGCTCGGGTTTGGAGTTCTTTGACTACGGCGGCGTCGGCGAGGGTGGTGGTGTCGCCGAGGGTGCGGCCTTCGGCGACGTCGCGCAGGAGGCGGCGCATGATTTTGCCGCTGCGCGTTTTCGGGAGTTCTTGCGTGAACGTGATGTACTTCGGGCGCGTGAATTTGCCGATTTGTTCGGCGACGTGATCGCGTAATTCATCCGCCAGGGCCGCGCTGCCAGGATCCGCGCCGCGCAACGAAACGAAGGCGTAGATCGCTTGACCCGTGATGTCGTCGAGTTTTCCGCAGACGGCCGCTTCGGCGACCTTCGGGTGATCGACGAGCGCGCTCTCGACCTCCGTCGTCGAGATTCGGTGGCCGCTCACGTTCATGACGTCGTCGATGCGGCCCATGAACCAGTAGTTCCCTTCCGTATCGCGCCGGCAGCCGTCGCCGGCTAAATACATGTGCGGAAACTTCGACCAATACGTCTGCTTGTAACGCTCGTCGTCGCCGTAGATGCCGCGCAGCATGCCCGGCCACGGGCGCGTCACAACCACGTAGCCGCCGCCTCCGAGCGGAACGGATTCGCCCAGATCGTTGACGATATCGGCGGCGATGCCGGGTAACGGCTGCGTCGCGCTTCCCGGCGGCGTCGAGGTGATGCCCGGAAGCGGCGAGATCATGATTCCGCCGGTCTCCGTCTGCCACCACGTGTCGACCACCGGAGCGCGGTTGCCGCCGATGTGTTCGCGGTACCACATCCAGGCCTCCGGATTGATCGGTTCGCCGACCGAGCCCAAGAGACGCAGCGAACGCAAGTCGTGTTTTTGCGGATACGATTCGCCCCATTTCATAAACGTACGAATCGCGGTCGGCGCGGTATAGAGGATCGTGACCTTGTATCGCTCGACGATCGACCAGAGGCGATCCTTGTCGGGGAAATCGGGCGTGCCCTCGTAGATAACGCTGCTCGCGCCGTTGGCGAGCGGACCGTAGACGATATACGAATGCCCCGTCACCCAGCCGATGTCGGCAGCGCACCAATAGACGTCTTGGTCTTCCTTCAAATCGAAGACCAGTTTGTGGGTTGCGGTCACGTGCGTGAGATAGCCGCCGGTCGTGTGTTTGATACCCTTCGGTTTTGCCGTGGTGCCGCTCGTGTAGAGCAGGTAGAGAAGATCTTCGGCGTTCATGCGCTCGGGCTCGCACTCGGTCGGCTGACCTTCCACCACGTCCGCATACCACACGTCGCGGCCGGGTTTCATCTCGATCGGCTCGCCGACGCGCTTTGCAACGATGCAATGCTCGATCGACGGCGTCTGCTCCATCGCGATATCGCAATTGTGTTTGAGCGCAACGTGGTTGCCGCGACGCCAGCCTTGATCGGCCGTAATGAGCGCGACGCACTGCGCGTCGTTGACGCGATCGACGATCGAATCCGGCGAGAATCCGCCGAAAATGACTGAGTGAGCGGCGCCGATGCGCGAACAGGCCAGCATGGCGATCGGCAACTCGGGAATCATCGGCATGTAGATGGCGACCCGGTCGCCCTTTTTAATGCCGAGTTTGCGCAGTCCGTTTGCGAACCGGCAGACTTCATCGAGCAGGGCTCGATACGTGATCGTCCAGCGATCGCCCGGTTCGCCTTCGTAATAATAGGCGACCTTGTCGCCTTTGCCGGCGCGCACGTGACGATCGAGACAGTTCACCGAAACGTTAAGCTCGCCATCCGAAAACCATTTCGCGAACGGTTCGTTCCATTCGAGCGTCTTGGTAAACGGCGTCATCCATTCGAGCTTGCGCGCCCACGAAGCCCAGAATGCGAGGTAGTCGCGTTCGGCTTCTTCGTAAATTTCCGGTCGCGCGTTGGCGTTTTTTGCAAACTCCGCCGGGGGAGGAAAGCGACGGCTCTCTTGGGAGAGCGCTTCGATTGCATCGGCGTTCTTCATTCGGGCGATGTACCGGGGAGTGAGTATCCATGCCTGCCGAATGAGTCGGGGTGAACGTCGTCCACGTCTTACTGCTTGCGGCAAGCGCGTCGACCGGACTCGCGAACATTCATTTCGGCGCGCCGCCGCCCGCGTTCGACATCCCAACCGCGCGCGGTGCCGTTCCGCTTACGACGTTGCGCGGCCGCCCGGTGGTGATCAATTTTTGGGCAACCTGGTGTCCGCCGTGCACGACGGAGTTGCCCTACTTCGGCCGCCTCAAGCAGATCTACGGCGATCGGATCGCGCTAGTAACGATCTCGTCCGAGCCCGCCGGCGTCGCGCGCAGCTACCTTACCGGCCACCACGAGGCGCTGCCGCTGCTGGAAGACAGCACCGGCAAACTCTCCAAAGCCTACTCCATCGCCGAGGTGCCCGACACGCTGGTCCTCGACTCGGCCGGAAACGTGGCATACGTCTCGGTCGGCGGGCTCGATTGGTCCGAACTCCAAGCAGCCGTCGAGGCAGCGCTGACGCGACCGCCCAGAGGCGGCGCGTTAAAAGCTATTGGCAGTCCGGGCCGTAGATTGCTAAGATAGGCTTTGATGAAGAACGGCCCGGGCGATCTCGACAAGCGAAAGGCGTATATTCTGGCGACCGTCGTCTACGAATATATCGCCACGGCCGAGCCCGTCGGCTCGCAGAGCCTGACCCAGAAGTACAACCTGGGCGTCAGCGCGGCCACCGTGCGAAACGATATGGCGGAGCTCGAGGCTGCGGGCTATCTGGTTCAGCCGCACACCTCGGCCGGGCGCGTGCCCTCCGACAGCGGGTACCGAACCTACGTGGACGATCTCATGCAGCCGGAGCTGCTCGCGACCGAAGACCGCCACCGTATTCGCGACGAACTGCGCGACGCGAGCCGCGAACTCGACGAGATCATCGACAACACCACGCGCTTGCTTGGCCGGCTCTCGAGAAACGTGGCGTTCGTCACCAAACCCTCGCCCGATTCGCAGTCGTTCCGCCACGTGCAACTGATCTGGCTTTCCGCTCGCACCGGCGTCGCGATCGTAGTGACCTCACTCGGCGTCTCGGCTCAGAGCATGTTCGAAGTGGGCGCCGACATCTCACCCGACGACCTCACGCGACTTTCGAATGCGCTCAACGTTCGGCTGTCCAACCGGATGCTTCGCGAAATCGGCGAGGCCGATGTGGCGGGGGCCGTCGCGGAGCTCGGGCTGCACGACGACCTCAAGCACGCGGTACTCGCCGCGCTGCGAAACGCCGGCTCGGCGGAAGCGCCGACCGTCTCGGCGGCAGGCGCGCAGAACCTCCTCGATCAACCCGAGTTTCAAGATCTTCGCAAGCTGCGCTCCATTCTGCGAATCGTGGAAGAACAGAAAACGCTCTACGATCTGGTCGCCGATTCGATGGTGAGCGATGCGACCAGCGTGAAGATCGGCCACGAACTCGGCTCTGACGAAATGACGGACTTTAGCATCGTGACGGTTCCCTATCGCTTTGGCGAACATGCCATCGGCATGCTCTCGATTCTCGGGCCGCGGCGCATGCCGTACGCGCGCTTGATGGCGCTCGCGTCCGGTACTGCCGAGACGCTCTCCGAACGGCTAGCGGACGTAGAAATTAAATAACATTCATGCCCACTAAAGACTTTTATGAGATTCTCGGCATTAGCCGCGATGCGAATGCCGATGCGATCAAACAAGCCTATCGCGCACTCGCGCGCACCCACCATCCCGACGTCGCCTCCGACAAAGTGGAGGCGGAGCACCGCTTCAAAGAGATCAACGAGGCCTACGAGGTGCTCTCCGATCCCCAAAAGCGCGCCCATTACGATCGCTTCGGTTCGGCCGGTGCCAACGGCGGCTTCGGCGATTTCGGATTCGGCGCGCAGGCCGGCGGTTTCGGCGACATCTTCGACATGTTCTTCGGTGAGACGCGCTCGGGCGGTCAGCAGGCGCGCCGCAACGCGCCCACGCGCGGATCGGATCTGCGCTACGATCTCGAGGTAACGCTCGAAGAAGCGTTCGCGGGAACCACGAAGGATATTGCCTTCAATCATCTCGCGCAATGCGAGACCTGCAAGGGATCCGGCGCCGCACCCAACACCCTTATCGTACCGTGCGATCGCTGCTCGGGCAGCGGCGTCATGCGCATGGTTCGTCAGACACCGCTCGGACAATTCGTTACGCAATCGGCCTGCACCAAGTGCGGCGGCGACGGTCAAGTGATTCAAGATCCGTGTCCGTCCTGCAGTGGGCGCGGCCGGCGCGAAGTCGAGCGCAAGCTCACGGTGAAGGTGCCGGCGGGCGTCGACGACGGAAGCCGCATTCGGATCACGGGCAGCGGCGAAGCCGGGATTCGCGGCGGCCCGGCGGGCGATCTCTACGTGTACCTCAATCTCGCACGCCACCCGCTCTTTCGGCGCGAAGGCAACGACACGTTCGTCGACGTGGCGGCCAGTTTTCCGCAAGCGGCGCTCGGCGGCGTGGTCGCCGTACCCTCGCTCGACGGCGAACTCAGTCTCAACGTCCACGCGGGTACGCAAAGCGGCACGATCTATCGCATGCGCGGTCACGGCATGCCGACGGTGCGCGGCACGCAGCGCGGCGACCACGTGGTCACCGTGCACGTAGTCGTACCCTCGAAGGTGAGCAAACGCCAGCGCGAGTTGCTCGAAGAATACGCTCGCGTAAGCGCCGATCGCGTTGACGAGAAATCGTTCGTGGACAAATTCAAAGAGGCGTTCAAACCCGATTGAGCGCGCCGCGATTTTTCGTGGAAGGCGTACGCGCGCCGGGCGATATCGTTGCGTTCGGGGGTGCCGACGCACGTAAGATCGCAACGGTTTTACGCCTGCGCGAAGGCGATGCGGTCGCGGTGATCGATTCGACCGCGACGCTCTTCGCGGCCACGCTCGATCGATCGCTTCACGCGGTGCTCGGCGCGCGCGTTGCCGGCGGTGAATCGGAGCGGGGGCTGCGCGTTACCGTCGCCCAAGGCATTCCGAAGGGCCAGAAGATGGACTTCGTGGTGGAGAAACTCACCGAGCTCGGCGTAACGGCCCTATTGCCGTTCGAATCCGAACGATCGGTCGTCATCGGAGCCGGCGGCAATAAAGTCGAGCGCTGGCGCCGCCTCGCGAAGACCGCCGCCGCGCAGTGCGGGCGGCGCGAGATTCCGGCCGTCGAAAGCCCGCTTACGTTTGCGGATGTAATCGCGCGCTTCGAGGGCTACGATTGCGTGCTCTTTCCCTGGGAGCTCGCGCCGCGCGCGTTGCTGCGAGACGCGTTGCCGGCCGCCGTGGCTAACGCGCGCGACGTGCTGGTCGTGATCGGACCGGAGGGCGGTTTTTCGCATGCCGAAGCCGAGGCCGCAACCGCGGCGGGTGCGCGCGTGCTCTCCCTCGGATCGCGGATATTACGCACGGAGACCGCCGGCATCGCACTCCTAGCGATTCTAAACTACGCAACGGAAGGGGACGCATAAGCCGATGGATTTCGATACGCTGCTCCAGCACTCGGACCCAGCCTCCGATGCGCTCGTTGCGCCGATCTATCAAACGGCGACCTTCCGCGCGAGCGACGCCGCGCAATTCGACGAGATGGCTCGCCGGCCGCGTCACGAACGCTTTTACACGCGATACGGCAATCCCACGCTCGGCCAAGTCGAGAATCTGCTCGCGCAACTGGAAGGAACCGAGTCCGCCTTAGTCACCGCATCGGGCATGGCTGCAATCTCGGTGGCCGTGCTCTCGCTGGTACGCGCCGGGGATCACGTGATCGCGCAACGCAGCCTCTACGGCGGAACGACGGCGTTTCTCGAAACCTGGCTGTCGCGGTTCGGCGTGGAGACGACGTTCGTGGATCAAACGCAGCCGCAAGCGTTCGCGCAAGCGATTCGTCCCAATACGCGTGCGATCGTATTGGAGACGCCGAGCAATCCGCTGTTGCAGGTCACCGATCTACGCGCGATCGCGGGTCTCGCGCGCGAGCGCGGTATCGTGACGATCGCCGACAACACGTTCGCGACGCCGTACAATCAACGGCCCACGGAGTTCGGTATCGACCTCGTGGTGCACAGCGTGTCGAAATATCTCAACGGACATTCCGACGTCATCTGCGGCGCGATCGCGGGATCGCACGAACGCATCGAAGCGTGCTGGGAAACGTTGATCGTGATCGGTGCGGTGCTCGGACCTTTGGATGCGTTCCTGGTTCTGCGCGGTCTGCGGACCCTCGCGGTCCGCATGGAGCGGCACAACCGATCGGCGTTGCTCGTGGCGGAGATGCTCGCGCGGCATTCGGCGGTGGCCGCCGTCCACTACCCCGGACTGCCGTCGCATCCGCAACACGAGTTAGCGCGCGCGCAGATGCGAGGGTTCGGAGGCATCCTCAGCTTCGAGGTCGCCGGTGGATTCGAGGCCGCCGAGCGAGTGCTCTCGGCGGTAACGCTCCCACAGCGCGCGGCGAGCGTCGGCGGCGTCGAATCGCTCATCGTGCATCCGGCCGCGATGTGGGGCGGCATCATGAGTGCCGACGCGCTCGCGCAGGCCGGCATCTCCCCGTCGCTCGTGCGCCTCTCGGTGGGGCTGGAGAGCGAGCGGGATTTGCTCGCCGATCTGGACCGCGCGCTGCGAGCCGGCCCCAGCGGCTCTTTTGGGTAAGAAGCGGCATGGCCAAGTTACTGAGGGACCTCGATCCCGGCACGCCCGTCCGGTGCGGCCACGAGCCGGTTGGTGAAGTGCGCGCCGTTTACGCAACGGGCGACTCTCGCGTGCCGGAGTATCTCTGCATTTATTGGACGCTGCGAGGCGAGGAGACGCTCGTCGAGACCGACGAGGTGCTCAACATCGAAGACGACATCGTCGTACTGCGCAGCAGCCGGGAGGCCTACGCCGACCTCATCGCGTTCGATCCGGCGCAGGATCCGCTCCTGTGGCGCCTCCATTAGCGGACTCTGCTCCGGTCGGAGCAACCGGCGGAAAGAGGCTGCGAGGCGTCGTATAGAGCCGGGTTGGCTATGGGTAAACTGAAATTTTCAATCGTCATTCCGACCTACAATGAGGCCGGGGGCATCGAGCGTCTCATTCGCGCGCTCGACGGGGTTTTCAAAAAGAACGAACTCGACGGCGAGTTGATCGTTGTCGACGACAACTCTCCCGACGGGACCGGCGCGATCGTGGATCGGCTCGCGCTCGAGTTTCCCGTTCGCGCGCTGCATCGTTCGGGCAAGCTCGGACTTTCGAGCGGCGTTATCGAAGGGTGGCGCTTCGCGCGTCCCGACTCCGCAGCGCTCGGCGCCATGGATGCCGACTTTAGCCACGATATCGAGATTCTGCCGCGCATGGTTGCGGCGATCGAGTCGGGCGGCTACGGCCTCGCCGTGGGAAGCCGTTACGTCAAGGGCGGCGGCATCACGAATTGGCCGCTCAAGCGCAAAGTCACGTCGCGAGTTGCGTGCATGCTGGCCGCGCCGCTGACGCCGATCAAAGATTTAACCAGCGGCTATTTCCTGGTACGGCGCGAAGCGCTTGACGGAATCGAACTCGATCCGATCGGCTTCAAGATCGGGCTCGAAGTTATCGCCAAAGGTCACTACGGGCGCGCGCTCGAGGTACCGTACGTGTTCACCGATCGGGTCGCCGGCGAATCGAAGCTCAACGAGAAAGAGATCTTTAACTACCTCAAACAGCTGCGCAAACTGTACGGCGGGCGCTTCTTTCCAGGTTCGGGTAAGGCGTAAGCCATGCCGATGCCAGAATGGCTGCGCCGCCGGCGCAGCAAGACCGAGTCGAGCGAGGACGCGGCGCTCTGGACGAAATGTTCGAAGTGCGGCGAAGTGCTCTACCGGCGCGATCTCGCGGCGAACCTCTACGTGTGCACGAAATGCGGCAACCATTTCCGCATGAGTGCCTACGATCGTATCAGCACGCTCGTCGATTCCGATTTTAGCGAGATCGGCAACGAGGTTCAGCCCGGCGATCCTCTGCAGTGGGTCGACAAAAAATCCTATCCCGACAAGCTCGCGGAGTCGCGCGAAAAAACGCAGTTGAGCGAAGGCATCGTCTGCGGATTCGGGAAGCTCGGCGGGTTCGACGTGGCGCTCGGCGTGATGGATTTTCACTTTCGCGGCGGCACGATGGGTACGGTCGTCGGCGAGCGGATCGCGATGCTGCTCGAAGAGGCGCGCCGGCGACGCGTGCCCTGCATCATCTTTACCGCTAGCGGCGGTGCGCGCATGGAAGAGGGTATGCTCGCGCTCATGCAGATGGCGAAGACGACCGCTGCGGTCTCGCATTTTATGGAGGAGGGGAACTTCTTCGTAACCGTTCTCACCGATCCGACCACCGGCGGCGTCTCCGCGTCGTTTGCCTTTCAGGCCGACGTGATCGTTGCCGAGCCGAAGGCGATGATCGGTTTTGCCGGCCGGCGCGTGATCGAGCAAACGATCCGGCAGAAGCTGCCGGACAATTTTCAGACTGCCGAATTCTTACTCGAGAAAGGGCACATCGACATGGTCGTCGACCGCCACGATCTCAAACCGATGCTCGCGCGTCTGCTCGATTACGCGACCCGCGGTGAGAAGACCGCGCTCGGAGCCGCGCTGTGAACGTCATCGTCGAACGCGAAAAAGGGCTCCTCGAACTCGAGAAGCGCATTAACGAGCTTCGCGCGGTCAACGCCAATCAGCCGGTGGACATGTCCGCGGAGATTCGCGCGCTCGAAAGCAAATACGCGCAGATCCAGCAAGAAGTTTTCGGATCGATGTCGCCCTGGGAGAAGGTCAATATGGCCCGCCATCCCAGCCGGCCGACCTCGTTGGATTACATCGCGCAACTGATTCAATTCGACGAGCTGCACGGCGACCGCTATTTTCGTGACGACCCGGCGATCGTGGGCGGGTTTGCAAAGCTTGGGGATCGCGCCATCGTGGTGATCGCCGAGCAGCGCGGCCGCGATACCAAGGAGAATCTGCGCCGCAATTTCGGAATGCCTTCGCCCGAGGGCTATCGCAAAGTCAAGCGGCTTGCGCACCTGGCCGGACGGCTCGGTTTGCCGATCGTGACCTTTGTGGACACCAAGGGCGCCGATCCCGGCATCTCGTCCGAGGAACACGCACAATCCGAAGCCATCGCGTCGTGCCTCTACGAGTTCACGCAGGCTCCGGTCCCGATCGTCTCGACCGTGATCGCCGAGGGTGGCAGCGGCGGGGCGCTCGCGTTGGCGATCGCGGACCGCGTGCTGATGCTCGAGCATAGCGTGTACACGGTTGCTAGTCCGGAAGGCTGCGCGGCGATCCTGTGGAGCGATGCGACAAAAGCGGAAGAAGCGGCGTCGAGATTGAAGTTAACGAGTCAGGACCTATTGGGTTTTGGGATCGTCGATGAGATCGTTTCCGAGCCGATAGGCGGTGCGCATCGCGATCCGGTTGGAACGATCGCGCGCGTACTCGGAACAATCGAAACCTCGCTGCGAAAGTTAGCGACGCTTTCGCCGGCGGAGTTGCGTGAGGCGCGTTATCAGAAGTATCGGAAGATAGGCGCTTGGCAAGACGGGCGCCAGGAAATGGCAAGAATAAAGGCGTGAACGGGCGCAAACGGCCGAACGGGGTCGTGCGTCTATGTAGCCGTCTCGCCGTGGTTGCGTTGGGCGCCGTCGTTTTTACGCTGGTGAGCATTCAATTTGCTCGAATCGTCAACGAGAACGTCGCCATGGCGCGCAGCTTGGCGGGCGTTCAGCACGACGTTGCGGATCTGCGCACGCGCAAACGCGAAGAAGAGCGCGAGGTCAAGCGCCTGAGCGATCCGGCGGGCGCCATTCCCGAGATTCACGAGCGTCTGCACTTGGTCGGTCCCGACGAAGCGATCATCTACGTCAAACCGGGGAGCCGCTCGACCCGCCAGTGAGCGAGTTGGTCCGCGGCACGGTTCTCAATCTGCACGCGTTCGGTGGAACGGTCCGCCTCGAGTCCGGACAAGTCGCAAGCGCGCCCGCATCCGACGTCCAAACCCATCGAGCCGCCTATCAGCGCGCGATGACCGGCCGCAAAGACCTGCAATTCGTGCTCGCGCGCGACGGGCGCCATCCGATCGTGCTCTTGGCGCCGCAGATTCGCGACGATGCGTTCGAAGCCCAAATTGCCGAATATCTCAAAGAGACCCAGGAATGGGAGACGCCCGAGGTGCCACCGGCGCACGAGCGGCATTTCTTGCGCAAGAAAAAGCGCGCGGCGCTCTTCGAGTCGCGCCACTCCACCGACGACTAACGTGCATCGCGCGGTCATCTCCATCGGCACGAACTCGACGCGCGCGCTGCTCGCCGCCTTCGACGCGGACGCTTCGGCGATCGTTTGGCAACGTTCGATCGGCACGCGCATCGGCGAGGGTCTGCGCGAGTCGGGGCATCTCGGCGAACTTCCGATGCGGCGCACGCTCGACGCCGTGGGCGAATACGTGCGAGAGCTTCGGGGGCGCGCCGATTCGATCGTCGCGATTGCAACGAGCGCTCTGCGGCGTGCGGAGAACGCGCTCGCGTTTGCGGTGCGCGTCCGGGAACTCGTGGGCGCCGATCTCGTGATTCTCGACGGCCCCGACGAGGCGCGGTATTCGTTTCTCGGCGCGGTTGCGGCGTTGCCGCGAGCGGAACGTTACGGCGTGGCCGATAGCGGGGGCGGCAGCACGGAATATGCGACCGGCACGCACGATCGCGTCGAACGGACGGTTTCGTGCGAGATCGGGGCCGTGCGGTTAACCGAAGCCGTCCCGATACTCGGCGGCGATCGCGGCGCCATCGACGATGCATCGATGGCCGATGCGATGGCGCGTGCGGTCGCGATTCTCGCGCCGGTTGGGGCGCTGCCGGCCGTCGATCGATTGGTCTTCGTGGGCGGAAGCGCGACGACGGCCGCAGCCATCCTGCGCGGCAATCGCGATCCGTTCGAAAGCTTCGAACTTTCCCGCACGAATCTCCGGCTCGCGCTCGCTCAACTGCGCGCGTTGAACCTCGATGCGCGCCGGCACCTGCCGGGCATGAATCCGCAACGCGCCGACATCTTGCCGGCGGGACTCATTTTACTCGACGCGATATTCGCGCTCGCCGGACACGAGCGCGCGACCGTAAGCACCAGCGACTTACTCTACGGGTATCTGCTCGCGCAGCGCGAATCGCACGTATAACTGCCTGTAATTCTCGTCGTGGAGGTAAGAATGCTTCGGATCGCGTTGCGCGCGCCTATGCTCGCGGTGCTTCTCGCGTTGGCTGCCGCTCCCGCGCTTGCCGCCGCGCCGTTTTCGATGGATGACATTTTATCGGCACCCTTCGTCGACGACGTCACCGCGTCACCGGCTGGAACCATGCTCGTTTTCACGGCCGACGAACGCGGACGGCGCAATCTCTACCTTGATCGCGGCGGACGCGCGCGGCGCTTAACCGACTACACGCGGGACGACGGCCAGGACCTTTCCCAACCGCGGATCGCTCCCAACGAGAACGCCGTGGCGTACGTGCGGGGCGGGGGCAGCAACGATCGGGCCGAGTATCCGAATCCGCGCAATCTTCCCGATCCGCCGCGACAGAACGTGTGGGTCATCGCCGCGACGGGCGGTAAGCCGGTTCGCGTGGGTGAGGGCGACTCGCCCGCGATCTCGCCAAGCGGTGCGAGCATCGTGTGGCTGTTGCGGGGACAACCGATGATCGCCGCGCTTCGCGCCACGCGAGGCGCCGTTTCGATCGGCAAGGCGAAGCGGCTCTTTACGATTCGAGGGGACCTGGGCGATCCGCGCTGGTCGCCCGACGGCCGCCGCATCGCCTTTACCGATAGTCGCGGCAATCACGGATACGTCGTTATCTATTCGCTCGCGCGCACGACCTTGACGTACGCGGCGCCGAATTTCGCAAACGACAGTTATGCGGTGTGGTCGCCCGACGGCGCGCAGGTTGCCTTCGTGCGCCAACCGGGTCTACGCGAGGATTTTTCGGCCTACGCCGATCCGACGATTGAAGCGCCGTGGTCCATTTGGGTCGCCGATGCGGCGACCGGAACCGGGCATCAACTCTTTACCGCCGACGCCGGGATGGGATCGGTCTATTACGAAACCGACAGCCGCAGCCAACTCTTTTGGTCGAAAAACGGCTACATCGCGTTTCCGTGGGAAAAAGACGGCTGGCGCCATCTCTACGCAATCCGTGCGACCGGCGGCGCCGCGCGTTTGCTCACGCCCGGCGACGGCGAGACGGAGACCGTAACCCAAACGCTCGACGGCGCGCGCCTGGTCTACACGACCAACATCGGCGATATCGATCGCCGGCACATCGCGAGCGTCCCCTTCGCGGGCGGTGCGCCCGTGCAACTCACGCACGGTCCGCACAGCCAGTGGCAACCGAGCCCCATGGCGGGGGGAGCGCTCGCGTTCGTCGACGCCGATTACTCGCATCCGCCCGCGGTGTTCGTGCGCGGCGCGAGTGGAAGCGTCGCTGCGGCCGGCGGCCCAGAGGTGCCTCGATCGTTCCCGGCGAGGGCCGTCGTCGAGCCGCAGCTCGTTACGTTTCACTCCATCGACGGATTGCTGCTGCACGCGCAGCTCTTCGTCCCGAATCCCGACGCCGGCACGCACTGCGCGATCATCTTCGATCATGGCGGATCGCAACGCCAGATGCTGCCCGGATTTCATTACATGGAAGCCTACACGAATCTCTACGAATCGAACCAATACTACACCAACCACGGATGCGTCGTCCTCTCGATCAATTATCGCAGCGGAATCATGTACGGCCATGACTTTCGCGAGGCGAAGAACTACGGCTATCTGGGAGGGAGCGAGTATCAAGACGTACTCGCCGGCGCGAAGTACTTGCAAGCGCGCAGCGACGTCGATGCGAAGCGGCTGGGGATCTATGGGTTATCGTACGGCGGCTATTTGACCGCGCTCGGGCTCGCACGCAATTCGGATATTTTCAAAGCCGGCGTGGACATGGCCGGCGTTCATAACTGGGCCACGCTGCTCGATCACGATTACGGATCGAAGCAGGGGACGCCGCAGCAGCGCAAGGTCGCCTACGACGCATCGCCGGTCGCCGCGATCGACACGTGGCGTTCGCCCGTCTTTCTCTCGCAAGGCGACGACGATCGCAACGTCGCGTTCTCGCAAGGCGTCGATTTGGCAACGCGCCTGCGCGCCAAAGGCGTCGACGTTCGAGAGCTGGTCTTCCCCAACGAAACGCACGAGAATCTCGTCTACGCGCACATGCTTGAACTCTACAGCCGCTCGGCGGATTGGCTCTTGAAAAAGCTCTAGAGGAATCGGCTTCGCCCAATCCTCAAGGACACGCTCCGTGGGGACGGAAGATGGCGGCATGTCCGAAGGTGACGTGTATCGCTCCGTGCTCGAAGCGCGGCGCGCCTGGAACGATTATCTCGAAGCCGCCGACGAGGACGAGGACGAGGTCTACGAGGCCTATCTCGATGCCGCGGCCGACGCCGTACCGCTGGTGAGCGGGCTCGTCGAGCTCTGCGTCGAGGCGAATCTCATCGCCATCTCGGCGCGCGATCGCGAGGATCGGTACGTCGATCTCGCCGCGACCATCGCGCGCGCGCACTCCGATGCGATCATCGAAATCGTCGCCGATATCGTGCTCGGGCACTCCGAAGACTTACCTTCGTTCGAGCGCCGCGGCGGCCGCGAGGACGACGACGAGCAGCGCTTCAATCGAGCGCGCGAGATGTTTCGTGAGATGAACCGCCCCAATGTGGGACGCGCGATCGATGAATTGCGTCAGTTGCGCGAAGAATTCACTCGCGCCGGCCACGAGGCGTATGCGGACCGGCTCAAGGAGGTGCTCGGTCTCCTGCAGATTTCGCCGCCCAAACCCGGGGAATAAGTGAGTATGAAAGACGCCGACATTCACAGCCATATCGAGGAGCTGGTCGCCGAGGAGCATCGTTTGCTCGAACGGGCCGAAGCCGGTTCGCTGCCCTTGGCCGACCGCACGCGCTTGGATGAAGTAAACGTCGCCCTCGACCGGTATTGGGACCTCTTACGCCAGCGACGCGCGCGCCGCGATGCGGGACAAGATCCGGCGGCAGCGCAAATTCGCTCGGCCGATACGGTCGAGCACTACCGGCAATAGGTCGGGCGGCCTCTAGCCCGCGCGGTCCACGTCGATCTCGAAGATCTCGAGAAGGCCGGCGATGTCGAAGAGCTTGCGCATCTGCGGGCTGGGGGCGATGATGCGGATATGGCTTTGCGGGTTGTGATCGCGCATTTTCTTGCGAAGACGGATCAGACAACCGAGCGCCGTCGAGTCCATATAGGTCGTGTCGATGAAGTGCAACTGCGCGAGGTCGGCCGTGGCGGCGGGCTCGAGTGCCGCGGTCAGCTCGTCGCGGCGCGAAAGATCGAACTCCCCGTAGAGATCGATCTTCATCACCCGTTCGGTGGTATTGTCGGTCATGTGTCCTATAGGCTTAGGTTCGGCCAAAGGATAGACCTTTCGTGCCGCGCCCTCTTATCCAATATTTTGAATGCCGAGCGAACGCTCGGCAGTAATGCACCCCCTGGCGCGCTAACCTAGCCTTGGCCTGCCCGAGCGGGATGATGGTGGAATCGGCAGACACAACAGACTTAAAATCTGTCGCCCGAAAGGGCATCCGGGTTCGACCCCCGGTCATCCCAAACGTTATCGAGCGTCGGCTATTGCGGTCATGCTAGACCGCACGCCCTAGCGGGCGTGCGGGGCCATGATTTTCGCGAGCATATCCGGCTTGGACTTGACGCGAATGAGGTGCGGGTATTTGAGGCCGCCGTGATAGTCGATGCGGTAGGTGCCGAAGAAGCCGTCGTTGTCGGCGAGCACGTCGATCGCGCTCTTCGCATGTTGTGCCGTCTTTATGGCGTACTCGAGAGCGTCGGGCGACCACTCTTGCTCGTTAACCGCCGCGATTTTCATGCCGGGCGCCATGCCGGCGTTCCACGCAGGCGATCCCTCGCGCACGTCGCGCACGGCGCCGTCTTTCGCGATGGTGATTCCGAGCGAGTACCAGTCGTTGATCCCATGACCCGCCGCAATAAATGCGTTCGCCTTGTCGGTGTAGACTAATTCGTAACCGGAACGTGCGATCATGTCGGTCGGCGGATGTTCGGAGATCTGATAGACGTACCGTTCGAAGAATCCGTGCCAATCGTAGGGATAGACCTCGCCGAGCAGGTGCTCCACGTCGGCGCGCGTGTAGGTGACGGTGATCGGGCCCGTCGTGCCGCCGGCGTACAAATGCAGGAAATCGTCGAGCGATTTTTTGCCGCCCGTTCCTTCGCGAATGATCGTGTCGGCGTCGAGCCAAATCAGCTCGCCTTCGGTATAGAAGTCGCCGGCCGTGCGGCGCAGCGACGAATACGCACCGCGCGCTTGGTAGAGGTACGGCGCGGCGGTGGTCGTGTCGATGAGCGGAGTCGTGCGGCGTCCCGGTTCGGTATCCATCGCGGCGTAAATGTTCGCGAGGAATTCGGGATAGGTTTTGGCGTCGCGAATGCCGGTGCGAAACGAGAGCAGGTCGCCGAGATACTGATTCATGCCCTCGTACACCCACAGCAGATCGGTCTGCATCGGCACCTGGAAGTTCGGCGTGGTGAGATCGTCGGGGCGGCGGTATTTTCCGTTCCAGGAGTGGGAGAACTCGTGGGTTGCGAGATCGCCGCCTTCGAGCGCTTCGGTCGGATTCGTCAGGAAATCGTCGGGCGCGCGATCGTCGCTGCTTTGATGATGTTCGATGCCTTGAAAGCCGATCGCATCGCTGAGCGTGATCAGCGAATGGTAGACGTTCCAGTGGCGGCCGCCGTAGAGCGCGAAGGCTTCGAACGGCATACGTTTGTATTCGGCGAGGACTTTCGGTGCGATGTCGAGATCTTGCGGTTTGTCCGCGAAGAGATCGAGCATGTCGACGGCGTCGCCTTGCTGCCAGAGCTTGACGTGTTTGTAGAAGCGGCCCATGTCGAGGGGTGAATCGACGAGCATGTTGAGCGGCACTTCGCCGAAGTCGATGCGATCGCCGGATTGTTTGGCCTGCGGCAACGCCGTGCCGTAACTCCAGCCGTGCGGCAAGATGATGCTGGGCTTGACGAAGACTTCGTGCGAGTTCGTTTCTGCTTGGTAGAGCAGGTCGCGATTCCAGTTGACGATGGCGATGTTCTTGGTCGCCATCGTGTCGCCCGGGGCGTTGAGCGCGACGTCGAAATCGACATCGAGCGTGGAGACGCCTTGCGGAACCTCGACGTGGAACGCGTACATATCAACCTTGTCGCGACTCCAGGCGATGGCGTGGCCGCCGCCGGCGACGCGCAGCGCGACGAGATCGTTAAGGGGTCCGGTCGGGCCGTGTTCGCCCGGAATCCACTTCGGGTAGACGATCGTAAAAGGCCCCGGCTTCGCGGGAATCGTCAGGTGCGACCGCATTAGTCCGCGGGGCGCGAGGCGGGCATCGAGTACGACGGTCATCGGTGCGGCCGCCGTCGCCAGCGATGGCGCCGATGCGGCGCCCGCGGCCAATCCGGGGCCGGTAGCGAGTCCGGCCGCTCCCAGCGCCAGGCACAATGAAAAGAAGAAACGCTTCATGCATACCTCGATGAAAAGCGGTGCGGCCGCCCATGGCCCAGGGCTGTGAGGCGGGATACGCCCTGCTTCGACTTTGGACCCACGAGTATCTTTTCGGCGACGTTTCGGGGTACAACAAATGCATGAACGAACGTAAGGATGTGTTTCAAGACACGTTTACCGACAACGAGGGCGCGTCGCCGGCGAAGCGCGAGGAAGCCTCGCACGACCTGAATCTCGACGGCGATCAAGTCGACTCCCAGCAAGACGATGCCGACAACAGCGACGACACGTTCGGTGAGAACGAAAAGAAAAAACCCTAAGGGAGATGCCGGCATTCATCTTCGATCTCGACGGCACGCTGGTCGACAGCGTCTATCAGCACGTCCGGGCGTGGAATACGGCGTTGACCGAGTGCGATCTCCAACTCTCCGTCTGGCGCATTCATCGGCGGATCGGTATGAGCGGCGGACCGCTCGTCCGTGCGCTGATGCGCGAACTGGGGCGCGAAATCGACCCCGACACGACGGAACGTTTGAAGCGGCGGCATGCCGAGGAGTTTCAGAGCCTGCTTCCATCGATTCGGCCGCTGCCGGGCGCGCGCGAGCTGTTGCGCGAGCTTAGCGATCTCAATGTGAAATGGACGATCGCAACGAGCGCCGCCGCGGCTGACGCCGCGCCGATGTTCGAACTGCTTGGCGTTCCGCCGAACGTACCCGTGACGACGCGCGACGACGTCGACCGAGCCAAACCCGACCCCGACGTCTTTTTGACCGCGGCGCAGAAGCTCGGCGTCGATTCCTCGGATGCGATGGCCGTGGGCGACAGCGTTTGGGATATGCTGGCCGCGCGTCGCGCGCATTTTTTGAGTATCGGCATCCTGGCCGGCGGCTATGGAGCGACCGAACTCGAGCAGGCGGGCGCATATCGCGTCTACGCCGACCCGGACGATCTGCGCCGCCATCTCGACGAGGTTGGCGTGCGCGAGGAGGAACGAACGTGAAACGCGAGATTCAACCCAACGACCCGGCGGATGCCGATATCCCGGAACTCGATCGGGAAGCGATCGAACGCGCGCAAGCCGTCTACGGCGACACCGACCTCAATCCTAACCAAGACGACCAGCGCGACGCCCACGAAGCCGACCCCGACGAACACGTCTAGCCCGTAGTCAGTCCTTCGACAGGCTCAGGATGACAAAAAAAAACGGTCATGGCGGGCTTGTCGAACTATGGGCGGGTGCAACTTGGGGGCGGGGTTGCGGGTTTGGAGCGGCGTTATGAGTGCGTTGTTTTCACCTATTGCGTTTCGCTCGCTCGAATTGGCGAATCGGATCGTCGTTTCGCCGATGTGTCAGTATTCGGCCATCGATGGTTCGGCTAGCGACTGGCACGTCGTGAACCTCGGGCAGTTCGCGCTCTCGGGACCGGCACTCGCCTTCACGGAAGCGACCCACGTGAGTCCCGAAGGGCGGATCACGCCGCATTGTCTGGGGCTCTACAGCGACGCAAACGAAGCCGCGCTCGAACGAGTGGTGCGCTTCGTACACGAATGGACGCGCAGCGCCGTCGGCGTGCAACTCGCACATGCGGGGCGCAAAGGTTCCACGCAGCCGCCGTGGGACGGCGGGGGCCGCTACGACGGGCCGGATGCGTGGCAGCCGGTCGCGCCGAGCGCGCTTGCCTACACCGACGGTTGGCACGTGCCGCGCGAACTCGACGCGCGCGGGCTGCAAAAAGTCCGCGATGACTTCGTCGCGGCCGCGCAGCGCGCCGAGCGAATCGGCGTCGATGCGATCGAACTGCATTTCGCGCACGGCTATCTCGCCCACGAATTTCTTTCGCCACTCTCGAACCAGCGCACCGATGCGTACGGTGGCAGTCGCGAAAACCGCATGCGCTTTCCGCTCGAACTCTTCGCGGCCGTGCGCGCCGTCTGGCCGGCGCACAAACCGTTGGGCGTTCGCATTTCGGCCAGCGACTACGTGGAAGGCGGGTGGGATCTCGATGATTCGGTCGCGCTCGCGCTCGAACTGAAAAAACTCGGCTGCGACTTCATCGACTGCAGCGGCGGCGGTCTCTCGCCGCTGCAAAAGATTGCGGTCGAGCCCGGATACCAGGTGCCGTTCGCGCAGACGATTCGCGAGCGAACCGGCGTGCCGACGATGGCCGTCGGTATGATCACCGATCCGGCGCAGGCCGAAGCGATCGTTTCGCAAGGGCGCGCGGATTGCGTGGAACTGGCGCGCGGCTTCATTCGCCATCCTCGCTGGACCTGGGATGCGGCCGACGAACTCGGCGCCGAGCCGTTCGTGCCAAACCAATATCAGCGCGGGCGGGGCCGCCAACCGGCCGCACGGTAGCGCAAAAAGCAGGTTCGACACGGGAGATGCTCCAAAGGAACCGGGTTCCTCCCGGCGTTCAGCCGGGTTTCGCGCGTTTTAGGAGGCTTTTCTCCCCGTGAAGATCGTGGTCACCGTGAAGTTGGTACCCGATACCAATGCGACCAAACGGATCGATCCCTCGACGAAGCGGCTGGTTCGCACCGGTCTCGAGACGGTTCTCAATCCGTACGACGAGTACGCTCTCGAAGCGGCGCTCCAACTCAAAGAAAAGATCGGCGGCGATACGACCGTCACGGTCTTTAGCATGGTGCCCGAAACCGGCAAGGAGATCGTTCGCAAAGCGCTCGCCATGGGCGCCGACGATGCGGTCATGCTGAGCGATCCGGCTCTCGAAGGCAGCGACGTGTGGGGAACCGCCGTTGCGATGGCGGCCGCGCTAAAGAACATCGGATTCGATTTGGTCATCTGCGGCGGCCTCGCCGACGACGGCAGCACGGGCGGCGTGCCCGGCGCGCTTGCCGAATATCTCGGCGTGCCCGGCGTTACCAACGCGCGCCACCTCGATATTACCGGCGATGCGCTTAAAGCGCAGCGCGAGACCGACAGCGGCTATCAAGTCGTCAACGTTACGTTGCCGGCGCTCGTCAGCGTGACGATGGCGGTCGGCGAGCCGCGCTATCCCTCGCTCAAAGGCATCATGGGCGCGAAGAAAAAGAGCATCGTGGCCATGACCGCCGGCGAGCTCGAGCTCGACGGGAAAGTCGGCGCGAGCGGTGCGAAGACCGAATTGCTCGAAGCCGCGGCTCCTGCGGCGCGCGCGAAGGGCCAAATCGTCACGGCGGACGATGGCGCATCCGGTGCGAAAATCATCTTCGACTTCCTTAAAGAAAAGAAACTCGTCTGATGCGCAACGTCATCGTCTACGTCGAACACAAAGCCGGCCAAACGCGCAAGGTGACGTTCGAACTTGCGACCGAAGCGCGGCGGCTCGCCGATGCGCTCGGCGGGAAGGCTCACGCGGTCGCGCTCGGCGCGGGCGCGAAGAGCATCGCGGAAACGCTGAAGAACTATCCGCTCGATACCATTCACGTGAATGAAGACGGCGAGGTCGATTCGTACCTGCTCGATCCGACGATCGATTACATGGAAGCGCTTGCGAAGAGCGTGGATTCGGCGGTCGTGCTCCTTCCCAACACGATGCTCGGCCGCGACGTGGCCGGCCGTTTGGCCGCGCGTCTCGATGCGGGAATGAACTCCGACGTCACCGACATTCGGCCCGAGGCCGGACGCGTGGGATGTATAGCGCCGAAACTCGGCGGCGCACAGATCACGACGTGCGCTTTTAAAGAGGGCGCCCAGTTCGGCGTGGTAACCGTTCGTCCGAATTCCTTTGCCGCCCAAGCGGGCGGCTCGGGCGCACAGATCGTCGAGCTTGCAAAGCCGGCGGGCAAGACCTACCGGATGTCGATCGAAACCGAGGTGGAAGAAGCCTCGGGCGAAATGGGCCTCGAAGAGGCTCCCGCGGTGGTCGCGGGCGGTCGAGGCCTGGGCGGCCCCGAACCGTTCGAGACGCTCCTGCGGCCGCTGGCGAACGCGCTGGGCGGCACCGTGGGCGCTTCGCGAGCGGCGGCCGACGCGGGTTGGGTGCCCTATAGCCTGCAAATCGGTCAAACCGGCAAGACCGTGAGCCCGAACCTGTACATCGCCGCCGGGATTTCCGGGGCCATTCAACACAAAGTGGGCATGCAGACGGCGAAGACCATCGTGGCAATCAATCGGGACGCCAGCGTGCCGATCGGCGAATTTGCCGACCTGCTCGTCGTCGGCGACGCCTTCGCCATTCTCCCGGAACTGACGAAACTGGTCCAAGAGGCACGAGCGCACGCGTGACAAAAGCCGCGACCCCGGCGTTATTACCGTGTCGATCATCTAAATAAGGAAAACGTGGTACTTTGAAACGAACCCTACTCGTCGCGTCGTTTATAACCGCCGTCGTAGCCGCGTTTGCGCTACCGGGCGGGAGCGCGAGCGCCGGACTCTTCGGCGGAAAGCCGGCACCCACCGCAACGCCATCGGCCGCACCGGCGCCGATCCCAACCGCGACGCCGGAGCCGCCGGGCATCGCGATTCCGCGTCTGCAAGAGAAGCTCAAGGCCAATCCCAACGACCGCGATGCGCTCGTGGGGCTCGCCCAGCAGTATCTCGCGGTCGGCCATCCGGAACTCTCGCTGCCGCTGACGCAAAAACTGCTGCAGCTCGGTGAGAAGACCGCTCAGGTCTATTACTTCGACGGGTCGGCCCAAGCGGCGCTCGGCCGCGTGCCGCAGGCCATTGCGGATCTCGAGAGCGCGTCGAATCTCGAACCCACGAATATCGGCGTGCTCAGCACGCTTGCGGATCTGTACCTGAAGACCAATCGGCCGAAGGATGCGGAGCGCATCGCGAACCGGGCCGTGACCTTCAACAAGACCGATCCGCGCGCGTTTACGACGCTCGGCATCGTCGATGCGACCGAGAAGAAATACGACGAGGCGCGCGCGCAGTTCGAGGCCGCGTTCAAACTCGATCCCAAAGACGTGACGCCGCTGCTGCAAGAGGCGCAAACCTACGCGAATCAAAAAGCCTTGTCGTCCGCGGTTGCCGCGGTGGACCGCGCGCGAGCGATCGATCCGAGAAACGTGCAAGTCCTCGTCTTCCGCGCCGATCTCTTGGCACAGCAGAACGATATCCCGAAGGCCGCCGCGGCATTCGACGATGCCATCGCCGCCGCGACCACCGATGACGACAAGGTCGCGATCTCGATTCGCAAGGCCGCCATGTACGTTGCCGCCAAGCAAAACGCGCAAGCCGATCAGACCTTCCAAGCGGCGATCGCCGCCTATCCGAAAGTCGCTTCCGGGTACACGGCCTACGGCGAGTATCTCGCGGGTCAGCACCAGACCCCCAAGGCGCAGCAAGAGTTCTTGCAAGCGCTGCAAGTCAATAAAGACGAGCCGGGCGCGCTTCTCGACATGGCGGAGATCAAGTTGAGCAGCCACCAAACCACCGATGCGATCGGATATCTCAAGCATCTGGGCGACGTCGCTCCGACCGCGCAGGCGTTCGCACTTCTCGGCCAGGCCTATATCGCGACGCACAACTACGGAAGCGCGCGCGACGCCTGCAGCAAGTCGTTCCAAATCCAGCGCGCGCCGGAGACGCTGGGCTGCGTCGCGGGCTCGGACTATAGCCTCAAGAACTACAAAGAGGCCGCGCAGATCTTCGACGTACTCGATGCAAACGTCAAAGCCTACCTCGATCAGAACCCGCAGCTGCTCTATATGGCGGGCGTTTCGTACACGCAAGTCAATCAGAAGAGCAAAGCCATCGGTGCCTACAAACGGCTGCTCAAGGTGATGAAGCCCGGTACCAAAGAGTACAAGAACATCCAAGCATCGATCAACAGCCTCTCCAAACCCAGTCCGCACGCGTCGAAGAAGAAGCCCGGCTAAGCCGCTCTGCTCGTGACGTGAGGATCGTCTCCGACGAAACCTATGGCGACCACCTACGCGGGATTCCCCATCCGGAATCACCCGACCGCGTCGAGGTGGTCGCTTCGTATCTAACCGCTCGAGGACAGTTCGGCGAACGGGTCGCGGCGCGCGATGCCAGCGACGAAGAAATCGTGCGGGTACACGCGCCGGCGTATCTCGAGACCGTCAAGCGCGAGGTCGGATCGCTCGAAGGCGTCGCCGGCTATCTTTCCACCGGGGATACGCTGGTCGACGCGCGCTCGCTCGCCGTGGCGCGCCGCGCCGCCGGCGGCGCGATCGCCGCGATGGAGGCCGCGGTGCGCTACGACGCGCCCGTCTTCGCGCTGGTGCGCCCGCCCGGACACCACGCCGAAGGCGCGCGCGGCATGGGGTTCTGCGTCTTCAATAACGCGGCCATCGCGGCGCGCGCGTATCTCGCCGCGCACGGCGGTCGCGTGCTCGTCGTCGATTTCGATTACCATCACGGCAACGGCACGCAAGCGGCGGCGGGCGATGGACTATCCTACGTCTCGACGCACGCTTTTCCGGCATATCCCGGTACCGGGACGATTCGCGATAACTACCGCCTCGGCGCCGATGCGATTGCAAACGTCCCGCTGCCCACCCACGCGTTCGGCACCGAGCCCTTCGTCGCGCTCTGGGAACGGTTGCTGCCGGAGATCGCGCGACACACGCGGCCCGATCTCTTGATCGTCAGCGCCGGCTTCGACTACGTCGCAGGCGACCCGGTTGGAGATCTCGGCGTTGACGCGGAGGCCGCGGGACCGCTGGCCGCGCTCGTGGGATCGGTGGCCCAAGAGTATTGCAAAGGCCGCGTTGCCTACGTGCTCGAGGGCGGCTACGATGTAGACGCGCTCGCGCGATCGGTCTCGCTCGTTCTTTCAACGCACGATGCAGGCATTACCGAGCGCAGCGCCGCGCGAACGCAAGCCGTTCCGCCGCCGCAATTGGCCGCGCTCGAGCGCATTCGCGATCTACGCTAAGGAACGACGGAAGCGGCGATTTTTCCGAGTTCGGCGAGATTGAGTTCGCCGACGACGGCGAAGTGGAGCCCTTCGGCCGCCCACGCGAGCAGCGTAATCGGGCCGTCTTCGACGTATTGCGCGTCGCTCTGCGACACCTTGGTCGGATGCGACCGGTAATGACTCAAATCGACGGCGGCGCCGCGCGCGTTTTCGAAGAGCGAGACCGTTCGCACGCCGTCCGAGTAGAGCAGATGCAGCGTGCGGATACCCTTGATATCGGTAACGTCGGCCGCAACGGGCGTAAATCCGTCGGGCAGATAGCGCGGGCCGCGCGCTTTAAATCCGGCCGTGCGTACCGCGCCGGCCAAATCGTTGGAGGGAATGCCCGTAGTCGTGCCCTGCACGCGCGAGAAACCCTTGGACGGAACCGAAAAGATTCCGTCGGGAAGATCCTTAACGAAGCGGATTTGCTCGAAGCGCATCTGACGGATGACCGACCCGTTACTGCCGTACTGCTCTTTTTGTAACACGAGCTTGGTCTGCGAATCGAGCCAAATGCGCATCACCGTCTGGCCGGTGTATTTATTCACCAGCAAGATCGAGAGCGCCGGTCGCCCGGCAACGTTCTCGTCGGTGCCGGAGATCGCACGATAGTTGCGGCTCAGGAGCGCGAAGTTGTCGTCCTGCGCGACTTGATCGTCGATGGCGTCGTCTTTGGTGACGATCACGCGATTGGTCTTGACGTCGACGTTGTAGCTGGTGTCGCCGCGGCTGATGATCGAGTCGCCGTAGAGCGTCTGCGGCGCGACGTACCAGCGCCGCGTGAGGTTCGGCGAATCGTGTTCGATGCGAAAGATCGAAGCCTCGGCTTTGGACGAACCGAACTCGAGATTCTGAACTTGTCCAACGTACGAAACGGTGTTCGGCGCGTCGATCGCCTGGCGCAGCAGTTCGGTGGCGTTGCCGCCTTGCGCGCGGGCGGCGGCCGCGCTGACGAGAATCGTCAGCGCGAGCATCGCTAAGAACTTACTAACGATTTGCATCCGCCGTATATGCCACGGGCTCCACGTTCACCGCGGTTTGATCGCCCGACGCCGAGGATTGACCCTCGAGCGTTGCCGGGTTTGCGCCGGTTCGATCGCCGAACGGCACGGTCGAGTTCATCGCGGCGTGATCCTGCAGCAAGTATGCGGCATCGATCATCGGCGCCGCCGAAACCGGTTGCGTGTGCAGGCCGAAGTAGGCGGCCAACACGATGGCTGCGGCGATGGGCAGGGCGATCGCGGGGCGCATCCACGCGATCACGCGTTGGGCCGGGGATGGAGCGGCGTCGCGAATCTGCTGCCAAATCGCAGCCTTAATCGTCGAGGGCATCTCCCGTTCCTCGGCCGCGGCGTGCGTGCGAAGAAGCTCCGTGAGCGAAACTTCGGAAGCGTATTCTTCGCGACAGGCGCCGCACGTATCGATATGGGTGTGAACGAATGCATCCTCTTCGGGCGCTAGCGCCCCGTGGATGTAGTCGATGAGTTGGTCGGTTGTTGCGTGCTGCATCATTGTTGTAACTGTTTCTGTAGTAGCCTTCTGAGAAGTGCACGGGCTCGGTGTAATCTAGATCGTACGGTGCCGATCGAACATCCCATAATTTCGGCGATTTCTTGGTAGCTGTACTCCTCGATATCGGCGAGCGTTACGACTTGGCGTTGATCCGGCGAGAGCGCTTCGAGCGAACGCGCGAGCGGTTCGCTGAGTTGACCCTCGACGAGTTCTTCGATCGGCGAGACCGCAAGCGGCCGTTCTCCCCCGTACTCCTGCGGCGCGTTGTCCTCAGGTATCTCCTCTTGATAACGTCCTTTTTTGCGCCGAAGTTCATCCCGGTACAAATTGGTGACGATTCGGTAGACCCACGAGAGAAACGACGTCCCCGGTTGGAAGCTCCGCCAGGCCCGGTAGACGCGAATAAACGCGTCCTGCGTAAGGTCGCGGGCGTCGGCTTCGTTGCGGGTCAGGCGGTACGCGAAGTTATAAACCGCCTTGCCATACTGCTCGATTGCCCTCTCCAGAAAGGCAGCCTGCTCGGGCGACGGCGGCTCGATCGGTTTTCGCGGTACTCCCATTAAGAATACGGATTTTAACCCTCCGGTAGTTCCGCGCCTCTTGCCCCGTTCTCGCCGCTAGCGTAATCGAGGGTGGAGGGCGGGCTTTTGGGTGAGGGGCCGGCCTCTCTAATTCTCAGGTTAACCGTTCGGCCGGCCCCTCACCCAAAAGCCCTGGATCGAAGCGATCGTGAAACGGGGCGCCCCCGGGACGAGGCTGCATCGCGCTGTAGTTGCGATTTCTGTTCATACCGTTTACCGTTAGGCGCAGAATGAATGTACACTTCAACGCAGTTACAATAGGGGTTAGGATCCTGTCGCTCGCGGGGTGCCTTCTATCCCTCTCATGCGTGTCAAACGAGCACGCCCGTTCAAGCTCAACTGTACAGCCGATCGATTCGAAGACCGCGAAAACGCTAATTCCCGTTCATGAATCGCACCCCAGCCCGATGACGCATCTATTTGATCCGTGCCACCCGCCCGCGTGGGCTCGCCCGAGTCCAACGCCAAACCCAAAAAGAAAGTCGCGAACGTCAAAGGAGCCTTGCCCGGGCTCTAGTAGATAGAAGCCCGGGTGCCGCTGGGCGCTCCGATGTTTCCTCACCGGGTGAGAGAAAGCGACCTCTTGAAATGAGCATTCGTTTCCACAGAGCGGTCTTTTCTATTATTGCCTGCACAGCTACCCTCAGCGCGTGCATGAGCAACGGAACTTCGTCAATTCCATATAATTCTGTCGCTCCCCGAAGCTTGACCGCGTTGCTGCATGCGACACCGGCAGAACCACTTAACCCTGCCCATCCTAACATCGTTGAGCATATCAGCTTTCTCGCAATGGGCGGAAAACATGAAATGATAGTTACCGCCAATTCGCAACACTACCAAGCACAGTCCAAGTGGCTACACTCTCTTCGCACGAGCGCCTCGCAATCACGCTCGCCGATGTCCGTAAACCAAGTCTATAATGGGAGCGGACAGGCCGGATTCGTTTACGGCCAAAGCTTCGACGATATCTATGGTACAGTAGTTGCCTGGGCGCCTGGTTTAGTGTACTTACCCGCAGCGCCCCCTGGATCAGGAAGCAGCATTCAGGATGGTAACGTAGTTGCGAATACTTTCCATGCTGGCCTAAACGTTGGAGATAATACGACTGGCTGTATCGAAGGCGGGTCCGTCTACACGGATAACGACGTATTTCCAGGGACGACGGCTGCTGATTTCTACTTTGGCGACTTGTGTACGTATCCGGGAAGTGTGAGCATCGATGCTATACCTATGGATTCAAATTTCCAATCGCGTTTTGTGCGAGATCTTGGAGACGGTATTCCAGAGGTCACCGTCGAGATCTACCAACCCGTGGGTGATCCGCAGCGTGCTTGGCACGGAGCGCTCTACGATTACAGCGCTAGCGGGTGGGCGGATGAGATGATAACAATTGGCAATTTGACACCGAGCAATCCAAACTATGGCTTTGCGCAGTACGGCTACGCGCTATTTGAAACACACCTTTACCCCGGTCCGTGCCCATCACTGCCTACAATGGAAGAAAAGAACATCCAACTAGCTGTCGAGCCAGGTATTGATTCGCAGAATTACTTCCGACTCGCGCAATCTTCTGATGCGATCGGCTCGCCAGGGAATCCAACCGGCGCGGCGTGTCTGACGAACGACGCATCCGGGCAAGGTGCGGTCTACAATTGGAGTGCCACGTCATACTCAAATGCTTGGGTCGCGACCGACCCTCATCCGATGCCTTCAAATACGCCTAACCCAAGACCGACACCACCGAACCATTGCGGAACGCGCATTTGTTACGCTCCGGTGCGGCCGATTCCGACTCCGACCGCTGCGATCCCTAATCCATAAACACGTCGTCGCGCTTCCCTGAGGGTGTCGCTAGTAGAATACAGTCGTAGCGGCACTCTCCTTGCGTCCCGCGTCCTGCAGAAGTCGCGCTTGCTGCCGAAAACAAAAAAAAACACCATAGGCGAGCAGGGACCGACGGGGACCCCTGCTCGTGCTCAGCGCGAAATAATGTAGCGCGCGCCCCAACCGCCAGCCTAAGCGTTCTTCCAGAGTTTGCGGGCTACCCAGCTGAGGGTTACGAACGAGGCGGCGGCGATCAGTAAGAAGAGGACCGTTTCGAGGAGGACGACACCCGAGTATTGGCTGCCGCCGCAGAGGGCGACGACGCTTGCGATGAGGGAGAGCTGGAAGCGGCCGAGCGGACTGGAGACGAGGCCGGCGGTGTGGCGCGCTTCGGCGACCATCGAATTGGGCGACCAGCCCAGGGTGTCGACGACGTCGGCGATCGCGCCGCGTTGATCGATGAGGAAGACCTTATCGTTGTGGATGAAGTTCGCGTCGCTCACGCGCATCGACGAGATGCCGAAGCGGTTGAGCAGGTGCTGGATCTGCGCGGGCTGCCCGGTGACGAGCGACCACGATGCGGGGTTCGCGCCGAATTGTTTGCCGTAGCGCTTGAGGATCGCCGGCGAATCGTAGACCGGATCGAGGCTTACGAGCACGAGGTGAAATTTCGCCGGATCGAGCTGGCGCTGCAACTCGCCGAACTTGGCGCTCACGAGCGGGCATTCGTCTTTATCTGGACAGCGGGTGAAGACGAAGCTGATCAGCTGGACTTTGCCCGGGAACGAACTCGCGAGATCGACGAGCTTGCCGTTTTGATCGACGAGTCGCGTCTGCGGAACGTGCGAGCCGAAATCGAGCGAATTGACCTTGCCCGGGTCGGGGAGCCCCGGCGTGAATTTCGCCGCGATGGCCGCATCGTACCAGCGCCACGGAGTCGTCGAGCGGTCCAAAAAGCCGTCGATGCCGACGCCCGGTTTTAGGGGCAGCTTGGGCTCGACGTTGTAGGCGCGGGTCAGCGCGGGCACCGTTGCGGTCACGGGGTCGTTGCGGATGATAACCGTGCCATTGCTCGCCGAGCCGAGGACGGTGCCGTGAATCGGCAGCATCGCGGTCATCAGAAGGAGCGTGTGGAGAAAACCCATGCTTCTGGTAGTTTACGCCATCTGGGCGAGGCGGTCCAACAACGTTTCCCACGTTCGCACCGCCTGCTCGCTCTTACCGGCGAGGTCGGCGAGTTCTTCGTGGAGCGCCTTGACGCGCGTGCGATCGTCGTAGAGTTCGGCCTGCGTGAAGAGGACTTCGATCTCGGCTTTGCGCGCGTCGAGCCGCGCGATATCGCGCTCGATTTTGCCGATTTTGGTTTCGAGTTGCGAGCGAGCGCGCAGCGGCGTGGTCCGGGAGCCCTTCGAGCGCTCGCCATCGTCGCGAGCGCGACCGTCGTTGGCGCGTTCGCGCTGGCGCGCTTGCGCTTCGTAGGCGTCGTAACCGCCTTCGAGCAGTCCCCAGGCGCCGTTGTCGATCCAGAGAACGCGATCGGAGAGACGCGCGAGCAGATACCGGTCGTGCGAGACGACGATGAGCGAGCCGGCGTATTCGTCGAGCACATCTTCGAGCGCTTCGCGGCTCTCGATATCGAGATCGTTCGTCGGCTCGTCGAGCAGCAAAACGTCGGCTTTGCGCGCCATCAGCCGCGCGAGCATGATGCGCCGGCGTTCGCCGCCCGAGAACGCGCTCACCGGTTTGTCGGCGGCTTCGCCGCTGATGCGCATGCGGCCCAGCAGCGTGCGCGCCTCTTCGGGCGTCACCGGCGCTGCGGCCAGCACGTTGTCGACCGCGGTCGCATCCACATCGAGTTGATCGTGGGCGTTTTGGGCGAAGTAGGCGGCGCGCGCCGCGGGATTGTAGCGAACCGTTCCGCTATCGGGCGCGGCGTCGCCGGCGAGAATTCGCAGCAGCGTCGACTTGCCGGCGCCGTTCGGGCCCACGATCGCGAGACGTTCGCCGGAGGCGACGTCGACCGCGAGATCGGTGAAGAGCGGGTGCGCGTAGGCCTTGGAGAGGGCCGTCGTTTCGAAGGCGAATCCGTTGCTCGCACGGCGGGCGGCGTGCAAGCGCACGTTGATGCGCGCCCGCGGCGCCGCGGGCGGCGGTGCTTCGAGCGCCGATTCGACGCGTGCCAGCTGCTTTTCGCGGCTGCGAACCTGGCTGTAGTCGTGCGAGCCGCGCGTAGCGCGCAGGGATGCGATTTCGGTGCGCCGCTTGTCGCGTTCGCCGACGAACTGTTCGTACGCGCGGCGCTCGGCATCCAGCCGGGCGGCGCGCTGTTCGACGTACGACGTATAGGCCGGCATTGCCGGCTCGTACGCGTGCAGATGACCGCGCTCGAGTTCCCATATCTGCGTTGCGACGCGATCCAGAAAGTAGCGATCGTGCGAGACAATCAAATACGAGCGTTTGTCGTTTGCGATAAAGCTTTCGAGCCAGCGCACGGTTTCGATGTCGAGATGATTCGTCGGCTCGTCGAGAATCAAGTAGTCGGGCGCGTCGATGAGCAGATGTGCGAGCGCCGCCTTGGCGCGCTGGCCGCCGGAGAACTCGCGCAGCGGTCGCTCGTGATCCTTGGGCGCGAAGCCGAAGGCCGCGAGCATCGTACGCAGCATCTTGTTGCGCAGCCCCCATTCGCTATCGCTGGCACGTGCGAGCGCGGCGTCGATGAGTTCTTGCAGCGTCGCCTGCGTTTCGTCGGCGACGCTCTGCGCGAGGTATCCGAGTTGCGCGTCTTTCGAACGGACGAGTCGGCCGCCGTACGGCGTTTCGATGCCCGCGAGCAAGCGCAGCAGCGACGACTTGCCGGCTCCGTTGGGCCCGACGAGGCCGACGCGGTCGCCCTCGCGCAACACGCCCGAAGCGTCGGCGAAGATCTCGCGCGCACCGTAATGGCACTCGAGATCGGTAAAGCGCAGCAGTTCCTCGCTCACGATGCGAGCGCGCGCAAATCTGCGGTGAGATCGGCGATCGGCACGTCGGCGTGAAGCACTTCGCGCAGCGATCCGTTCGGATCGATCAGGTAGAGGTAGTCGCTATGCGCGATGTCGTGGAGTTGCGGCGCGATCGAGACGCCGTAGGCCTTCCATACCGGAGCCAGTTGCGCGGCGGTGCCGGTAACGCCGATAGCGCGCACGGCGGCTCGTGCGAAAAAGGCCCGCTCGGCCGCGATCGAATCCCGACGCGGATCGATGCTCGCGAAAACGAGCCGAACCGCCGGCGTCTGCGCCGCTCGGATGGCTGCGTCGACGTGGGCGAGCGTCTGCGGGCAGACGTCGGCGCAGTGCGTGAAACCAAAGTAGAGCACGACGAGGTGGCCGCGCGCTTTGGCAAGATCGAACGTCCTGCCGACGGTCGAGGGCAAGGCGAATTCGGGTGCGGGGCGCGGCGGGACGTATGCGGTTCCGTGAAGCGCCGGGCTGCTTGCGCGAGCGCAAGCCGCGAGCAGCGCGCACGAAATCAGTGCGGCGACCGCTTTTCCGAGCCGCGAGTTCGAGCGAGGGCCGATCGCCAAGAGTCTCCTCCGCGTGTTGCGTTTGAAAGGGTGCCTAGAGGAGGATACCCGATATGCGCCCCTCGGGATGCGGCACAAGTCGCCCCGGAGGCCTGCGTTAAGGCGGTCTTGAGGAGTCTTTTGAGAAGATAGGCGAATGCAATCGAGATTTCTCGCCTCACGCCTCGTCATAGCGGCGGCGGCGCTGCTCGTGACTCTGGGCACCGCGCCGGCCGGGAACGCGGCGCCGTCGGCCGCCGATCTGCACTTTCCGCGGTACGCCCATATCTTCGTTCTTATGGATGAGAATAAATCCGACGGAGAGATCGTCAACTCGCCGGACGCACCGGCGATCACCGCGTTCGCGCATGCGTACGGCTATGCGTCGCGATTCTATGCCGAATCGCATCCGAGCGAGCCGAACTACGTCGCCCTCGTTGGCGGCTCGACGTACGGAATCGTCGACGACGCACCGCACGCCATCGACGCGCCGTCGCTGGCTACGCAATTCGCGGGCGCCGGGGTAAGCTGGAAAAATTACAACGAATCGCTGCCGAAAGCGGGTTCGCTCGCGGCCTACGCAACCGATCCGCACCCGAGCGATCTGCCCGCCGATCTGTACGTCTACGCGGCGAAACACTCGGGGTTTATCGAGTTCACCTCGGTTCGGCGCGATCCCAATCGAGCCGGCCATATCGTGGGCTTCGATCGGCTGCACGCCGACCTGCATAGCGGAGCCGTCCCGGCTTTCTCGCTAATCATCCCCAATCTCTGTAACGACATGCACGGCGTCGGCGAAGGTGATTCGCCGCCCGACTGCCGCAACGGTCATCTGCTCATCCGGCGCGGCGACCGTCACGTCAAATCGCTCGTGGACGAAATCATGGCATCGCCGGTCTGGAAACAGCCCGGCAACGCGGCAATCGTGGTGACCTTCGACGAAGACGACGCCGACGGCGCGCAGGGCTGCTGCGGGACCAATCCCAAAGATCCGGCCAACGCCGGCGGCGGCCACATTTCAACGATCGTGATCACCAATCGCGGACCGCGCGCCGTCGTCGATCCGACGCCGTACAGTCACTACTCGCTCTTGCGCACGATCGACGATGCGTTCGGCATTCATCGCTATCTGCAGCACGCAAACGATGCGGGCGTCGTACCGATGACGCGCCTCTTCGCTCCAACGCGCTGATGGGGATCGTCACGCTCGTTTTGCGAATCGCGATCGCGTTGGTTCTGATCGTTGCCGGTGCTCTGAAGGTCGGCCATTTCAACGATTTGGCGGTTGCCATCACGGGTTTCCGGCTGCTGCCGGCCGCAGTCGTCGCACCGCTTGCGGTGATCCTGCCGTTCTTTGAGGTGGGAATCGGGCTCTATCTCGCCGCCGGGCTCTTCACGCGCGGCGCGGCGATCGTGGCTGCCGCGCAATTCGCCCTGTACGGGGCCGCGATCGCCTCGGCGGTGGTGCGCCACATTCCCGCGAACTGCGGGTGTTTCGGGCCGGCAGATGCGGCGCCCACGGATTGGCCGCACGTGGCGTTCGATCTCGCGCTCGCTGCGGCGTGTGCGTTCGTGGCGTGGCAAGCGCCCGGGAGCTTTGCGCTCGATCGCCGTATGAGAGCGGAATGAATCGCCGCTCCGCCCTTTACGTAACGCTCGCGATCGTGGTCGTCGCCATCGCGGCCGCCATCTATTTCGCGCGCCGGCCCTCGACCATCTCGCCGCTCGCAACGCAGACTGCCGCGCCGGTCGCGCCGAAAATCGCCGTGGGCGGGCGCGCGCCGGAGTTCCAAGCCTTGACCACGCAAGGCCTCTTCGATCTCAACAAGACGAAGAAGCCCGTGTTCCTCGAGGTCTTCGCAACGTGGTGTCCGCACTGCCAACGCGAGACGGCGGTTATCGACGAACTCTACCGCGCCAATCTCGGCAAGGTCGCGTTCGTCGCCGTCTCCGGCAGCAACGTTGGAATCGACGGCCAAACCCCCGAGACGGCGGCCGATGTCTTACGCTTCGCGCAGCAGTTTCACGTGAAGTATCCGGTTGCGTACGACGGCGAACTCACCGTCGCCAATCGTTACCTGCAAGGCGGCTTCCCGACGATCGTCATCATCGATCGCTCGAAACACATCACCTACGTCAACTCCGGCGAAGTCCCCGCCGACCAATTGAACGCCGAACTGCAAAAAGTATTGTAGCTTCCGTCCTTCGACAAGCTCGTCCGACAGGCTCGTCCTTCGACAGGCTCGTCCTTCGACAGGCTCGTCCTTCGACAGGCTCAGGATGACAAGGGAGGTGCTTTGTCATGCTGAGCTTGTCGAAGCACGAAGCGCGAAGCTACTGTAGCCGCGTTGTTCGAAAGCTCGTCGTTCGACAGGCTCGTCCTTCGACAGGCCGTCCTTCGACAGGCTCAGGATGACATGGGAGGTGCTTTGTCATGCTGAGCTTGTCGAAGCACGAAGCGCGAAGCTACTGTAACCGCGTCGTTCGAAAGCTCGTCGTTCGACAGGCTCGTCCTTCGACAGGCTCCGTCCTTCGACGGGCTCAGGATGACAAGGGAGGTGCTTTGTCATGCTGAGCTTGTCGAAGCACGAAGCGCGAAGCGCGAAGCGCGCGGGGTTAGTCGTTGGGCGGGAAGATGTAATAGGGCGGCGGGACGAGCGGTTTGCCGACCTCGAGCGTGATTTCTTGATGGGCGAGTAGTGCGATCGCATGGAGGTCGCCGTCGTAGGGGGCGCCGTTAACGTAGGCGGTTACGGGGCCTTTGAACGGGCCGACTTGCGACTTCGAGAGCGGCGTTCCCCAGATATCGAACATCATGCCGAGCGTGAACGGACCGCCGCTGGGCGGATGCAGCTGCGGCGACTCGATGTGAACGATGCCGTCGGTGCCGTGCGTGTGAATCCAATACAGACACGCGCCGCTGGGCGATGTGAGGTCGGGTGCGATACCGATCGACTGCGGGATCTGCATCTGTACGCCGTTGACGAAGAGCGAAAGATGCGCGTGCACGTGCAGGCGTACGCCCTCGGTCGTTTCGCACGCGATGCCGTCGACGGCCGAGCCCAACCCGCCGGTTTTTGAATCGGCGGTGGCGCCCTTATTGTGCTCGAAGGGTTTGCCGATCGGCTGCAGGTCGGCCAATTGAATTGGCTTGGCGGAGGCGTCCGGTCCCGGCGTCGGCGTCGCGATCGCGACGGCATATTGGTGGTCTTGCACCTGGCGCGCGATGAAAAATGCCAGAAAGATCGCGACGAGAACGACCAAGAAACCGAGGTATATCGGTATCATCGGGTCGCGGCGGCGTGGGCCATCGGTATTCGATCCGCGCGTTTGGCGCCGGCGGTCGGCGCGTGTCGGTTGTCCCATTGCGCCGCTATTTGACTGCGGCGGTTGCGGGTGCCTGCGCCGGGTCGAGCCGGGCGTCGCTTACGAGGTAGTTGCGGACGTAGTCGTCGACCGCCGTTTCCAGCGGCTGGATCGGCCGATCGTACCCGGCGGCGCGCAGCCGCTCGATTCGCGCGCACGTAAAATATTGATATTTCTCGCGCAACTCCGGCGGCATCGGCACGAATTCGATGCGCTCGGGCAGATCGAGGGCGCGGAAGATCGGCCGCACCAAATCCAGCCACGTATGGGCGCTGCCCGACCCGATGTTGAAAAGACCGTACGCCGGTGCGGAGGCCAGATGCAGGCTCATCTCTACGGCATCCTTGACGTAGAGAAAATCGCGCCGCTGCTCGCCGTCGCGGAACTCGGGGCGGTAACTGCGAAAGAGCTCGACCACGCCGCGTTCGCGAATTTGACGATAGGCCTTGTCGACGAGGCTGCGCATGCCGCCCTTGTGCTGTTCGTTGGGACCGAAGACGTTGAAGTATTTAAGCCCGGTGATGTGATCGAGCAATCCGCTGCGCCGCGCGTAGAGATCGAAGCGATGCTTCGAATAGGCGTACATGTTGAGCGGGCGCAGGCTTTGGAGATCGCACTCGTCGGAGAGGTTTTCCTCGAGAGGGCCGTAGGTCGCCGCCGAGGACGCATAGACGAACCGCACGCCGCGCTCGGCCGCCCAATGCGCGAGATGCTTCGTGTACGCATAGTTATTGCGCATCAAATAGGCCGAGTCGGTCTCCGTGGTTGCCGAGCACGCGCCGAGATGGAAGACGGCCGCGACGCCGTCGAAGGCGCCGGGCGATTCGAGAACGCGCCGTTCGAACTCGTCGGCGTCGAGATAGTCGGCGTAACGCAACGGAACCAAATTGCGCCACTTCTCGCTGCTGTCGAGGCGGTCGACCACGAGGATGTCGTCGAGCCCGCGGCGATTGAGCGCCCATACGAGCGCCGAGCCGATTAGGCCGGCGCCACCGGTAACGACGAGTTGTCCGCGTGAGAGGTCGTGCATGCTGTCCCTTCGGTCGAGCGACTCTCGGAGTTCAAGGTGGGAAATGCCCGAGTCCTTCGTGAAGAATCTGATCCGTGAACGTGGGACACCGCTCCATCGTCGCGGTCGCCTTGATCGCGGCCCTTGCAGGCGCTCTACCATATACGGGTGCGACGGCCCACGCATCGGGTATTCGCGATCGCATCCGGCGCCACCAGGAGCAGATCCACCAGACGCACCTGCGCTTGGAACGCAAGAAAGATCAGCTGCAATTCGAGCGGATGCGCGAGCGGGATCTGCGCGATCAACTCGACCGAACCAACGGTGCGATCGCCGGCGTCAACGTTCGAATAGCCGGATTGCAGAGCCTCGCCGAGGCCAACCGGCACCGGATCGCGTTCGCCCAGACGCAGCTCGCAGCCGCCCAGCGCTCGCTGCAGCTCCACGACGACCTCTACAAGAAGCGTCTGGTTCAAATTTACGAACACGGCAGCCAAAACTATCTCGACGTACTCTTGAGTTCGCGCTCCTTTTCGGAGTTTGTGGAGCACTGGCACGACGTGCAGCTCTTGCTCAAGGCGAATAGCCGCGCGATCGCCGTGCGGCAAGTTGCGGTGAAGAACGTCTCGCGCGCGAAACAACGGCTCGACGAGCGGCTGGTCCAGCTGGAAAACGAGCAGCAGCAACAGGCGCAGGCACGATCGCAGCTGGCCGGCTTGGCCCAAGAACGCGTCGCGCTGGTCTCCGCTGCCGACGTGCAACGCGTTTCCGTCGCGGGCGAAGTGCACCAGCTCGAGGAGATTTCGGCGCAGGAAGAAGCACAGTTGGAAGCCGACATTCGCGCGCAACAGGAAGAGATCGCGCGTGAGAATGCGGCGAAAGGCATCGTCCCGCAAGTCCCGCCGGGCGCCGGCGAATTCATGTGGCCCGTCAACGGACCGATCACGTCGCCCTTTGGCTGGCGCCCCAATCCGTACGGCGGCGGCGGTGGCGAAATGCATCCTGGGATCGATATCGGCGTTCCATCCGGAACGACCGTGCAGGCCGCAGCCGGCGGGCGCGTTATCATCGCGGGCTGGGTGAGCGGGTACGGTAACTACGTCGCGATCGATCACGGCGGCGGGATCTCGACCGGGTACGGCCACATGTCGCAGATTTTCGTAAGCGTCGGCCAAGAAGTGCAAAAAGGTCAGGCGATTGGAGCCTCCGGCTGCACCGGCCGCTGCACCGGCCCGCACGTGCACTTCGAAGTTCGCAAGAACGGCTCGCCGGTCGACCCGAACCCCTATCTACACTAGCGCTACGAACTTCTCGCCGTCAGCGTCCACGACGCGACGTAGTTGCGCTCGCCGCCCCGAAACTGCAGCCAGAACTTGTAGGCTCCCGCGCGCGGCGCCGCAATAAGGAATTGCAGCTTCGGCGAAACCGGCGCGTCGGGCGGAATCGGCGCCATCATCGACATGACCGCATCGCCGCAATCGTCGGTACCCATCATCTCCATCATCATCGCGTCCATCGCGTGCACGTGCAGATATGAAAGGTCGGCTGCCCCGATCAACACGCCGTGCCCCATCGCGCCGAGGTACGGGTGCAGGCCGGTCGCGAGTTTGCCGTTTTTTCTGATCTCAACGTGAAAGAGCGCCGGTTCGCCGACCGGAATCGTCAGGCGGCTTATCCGAACCGTATAGGGACCCGCCCGCACGAGATTCGAGGTCGGCGCCAACGGTCGCGCCGCCAACGCGACCGCCGGCCGCGCGACCGGCAGATCGAAGCGAAAGATCTGCCGCCCCAAACCATGCGCGACGCCGTCGTAGTACAAATGATAGAGACCGGCGTGCGGCAGCCGCAGCCGCAGCCGGAAATGTCCGTCTGCCCCCAACACCGGATGCACGTGCATGAACGCGTGCAGATCGTCGCTCACGACGATCAAGTGCACGCGTTTGGTCATATCCCAATCGTATGCGCGTACGACGCGCGTCCCGTCGCGCGCGACCTCGTTCAAATTCACGACGAGCGGATCGCGTTCGGGCTTCGCGATCAGGTGTGCCCGAATCGCCGGGCTGCCGCCCCGCGCTCCGGTGACGAGCACCGGAACGCCCGGGACGAGCAGCCCTAGCGCGACCGCCAGGTTGACGAGCGCGAGCGAGAGTTGGACTAAAACGGCGCGGTCACTCGCAGCAACACGTTACGGCCGCTCGCGACTTGCGTGGTGTTGAAGCCGTTGGCGATCTTGATGATGTATTGATGATCGAGCACGTTGGTAACGTCGAGGTCGAAGCCGAGCGAGCGCGATCCGTTCTTACCGGCCTCTTTGCCCAAAGCCAGATCGAAGGTGAGGTGCGCCGGCAGCCGGTCGGGGCCGCTCTGGAATTGCACCGGATACCCGGTGCCGTACTCGCCTTGCAGCGTCGCAAAGAAGGTACGATCGGTCCCGAAACGGTGCGTATACGCGCCGTTGGCCTCGTACGTTTGATCGTGATCCTCCGGCTGGTACGACGCCGCCGTGATCGGCCCGGGCGGGTTGGGATTGGGGCCGAAGAGGAACGTCGAGCCCGAAACGCCGGCCGCCTCGGCGTGCGAGATCGTGCCGGAGAGGAAGAACGAATCGGCGATCCCGGCGCTGCCCGCAAGTCGAAACTCGACGCCCTCGTCGCGCCCGATGGCGTTGTTGAAGACCGCGAAGAGGGGCGTGTTGAGCAGCTGCGTCGTGTCGAGCACGTTGGAGGCGCGACGATCGAAGAAGTTCACGTAGCCGTTAAGACGCGGCGAGAACGTGTGCGCGACGCCCATCTCGAAGTACGAATCGGTCTCCGGCTTAAGATCGTAGACCGGAATCGCCGGGCAGCCCGAAAGCGCCACGCAGGCTTGGCGCACGTCCTCGAGTTGCGGCGCCGCATAAAAGCGGCCGTAGTAGAAGTGTACGACGTTCTTGGAGTCCGGCGCGACGTTTACGCCGATGCGCGGGCTCAGTTGATTGCCGCCGGTAAAGCCGGTCGAGTGATCGTATCGCAGCCCGTAGCTCACGGAGAGCGCGCGGGACGGCGACCACTTATCTTCGGCGTAAACGCCGATCTGGGAGCCAGGTTGAGAAACATTCTCGTTGACGTTGGGCTGGCCGCCCTGTGCGAAGGTTTGCACCGCGTTGAAATATTCGTGGGTGAGATCGATGCCGACCTTGATCGAGTGATGCGCGAGCGCCCGGAAATCGGAGACGCGCAATCCGGCGTAGCTGGCCCGGCGGTCTTGCCGCAGCCCGACCAGATTCGTGGGCGTGCCCGTGCTCGGATCGGGCTGCGTGGCGAGCACGTCGTTGTGTAGATCCCCTTCGTAGGCGATGCGCGTGTAGCGGGCCCAGGGGATGAATTGAAAGACGCCGTTTCCATCTTTCGAGACGGCCGTGAAATTGAGGTTCGCATACCGGTCGTACTCACGCTGCACGTCATCGGTCCCCGGCAGGCTCACCTGCGGGTCGGTCGGATTGTTGGCGCTCGTGTTGATCGGAATTTGGAACTGCGCGAGCTGGTTTGAGAAGTCGAACCCGAGCGAGTCGCGCGCGCCGATCGGCGCGATCACGCGCAGGAATTGATCGGATTGCGAACTGTTGTCGTGGATCGGATTGAACGTGGGCGTGTCGAGACCGCGCGTGCTACGCTGACTGTTGGCATTGAAGAAGAGTTCGGTCTTCCCGAACTTGGATGCCGTGTCGAAACTGGCGAGCGTTTGACCGTAGTTTCCTACCCCGCCGGAGATCGAACCGGCAAACGGCTGCGTGAGATCGTTGATGCGCGAGGTCACGATGTTCACGACCGCGCCTTCGCGGTTTCCGCCGTATTCGGCCGGAAACGCGCCGGTGAGGATTTCGACCGAGTCGATATTCTTCGGGTCGATCAGCTCGGCAAAGTTGGAACTGGTGGCCTGCGGAATCGGAGCGCCGTCGATCTCGTAGCTCAATCCGTGAAATCCGTGCGCGACGGGCTCACCGTACGAGAACTTTACGATGCCCGGCACGGTCTGTACCACGCTGTTGAGGCTGTTGTTGGTGGGCAGCGCGGCGAGTTCTTGACGGCCGATCGCATTGACCGAGACGGGATTCCCCGAGGCCCCGGCCCGCGCGGAAACCGCCGCGCTGCCGATGATCTTCAGATCGCCGAGCGCGAGATTGACCGTGGAGACCGAGTCCGAACTCACATCGAGGGAGACTCGCTTATCGGGCACTCCCGAATAGTGCGCCACCAGCGTGTACGTGCCGAACGGAACGAGCGCGAAGATGTAGTTGCCCGCGGCATCGGAGGTCGTTTGGAGCAGGGTCCCGTCGGCCTTGAGCGTGAGTTCGACGCCGGCTTTGGGCGCGTTGTTGACGATCACATTCCCGCGCACGACGCCGGTGGTGGCTGCAATCGCGGGTAGACCCGTACAGCAGAAGAGTGCGGCCATGAGTGCCGCAGCAAAATATCGCATAAAACCTTCCTGAAAACGCAAAGACGGAGTGGAGTCTTGGCGCCGAAGCGCCGGATGCGTTACGCGAAGGCCGGAGGCGGACGAGCGAAGCGGCGGGTATGCGCGAGGCGCGAGGTGGCCCTCGGCGCACGGTGCTCCGTGAGGCTGACGGGAGCCGGTTCGCGCTTGCGCGTCTGCAGCGCGGTAAACCGCAGGGTGATCGCTGCGAACGTTCGCACGAAGGCGCGGGCGAGCAGCGTGAGCAGGAGCGCGCAGAGAACCGCGGCGGCGAGACCCGCGAGTCCGATTCCGCGGCCCTCAAGCGCTTCGAGGGATGTAAACCAGCACAATGCGGCGAGCGCGAGCGCGAGCGGACCTGGCAGGTATGCCGTGGCGCAGGCGGCGAGGATCGAGCCGCTCTGGACGCGTCGCGTTCCCAGCAGACAGCCGACGGCAATGGTGACGGCGACGGCCGCGGCGAGCGACGAGGCGGATTCAACGACTTCGTTGTGATGAATACCGGCCAGGACGTGGGCATGACCGAAAAGCGCCGCGTGCGCCAAAACGGCGGCGGGCAAACCGAGCAGCAGCGCGCCGGCTAGCTTCGCGATCCGCTTCATTAGGGATCATCATAGGCACACCTGACGGGGAATTCAACTAGGTAGGTCGGCGAAAGGATACTCCTTTCGACCAGATTTCGGAACCCGGCCCTGGGCGGGCGGGTATTAGGTCGTGAATCCACAAGGGGGGACGTTGAGGCCGCGTCTAAGAGACGGCCCCCACCCGGAGCTCACCCCGAACCGGCCACTGCGAAGGAAGCGTGCCATTCTATGAACGCCAGATTACCCGTCGAAAATTCCGACACGGTCAGCCTGATCTGTGCGTTGCTCGTGCGCTTTCCCGAGATCGCATCGTTGCGCTCGACGCCGGGCGAAGGCACCGTGCGCGTGAGCTTCGCGGTCCGCGCGCGTCTCGATCGCCGGGCGCAGACAGCCGTTGCGGCCAGCGTGGAGGAGCACGTTGCCGGATTCCTCGCCCTCGACGGTCTCGCGGACGGGCGCGTGATCGCGGTCGAGTCCGAATCCGACCGCGCGATGACCTTCGTCCACGTCACCCGCGACCTCGAGAGCTTTACCAAAGACGAGCTCGTCATGGTGACCGCACTGATGACGGAGCGCTTCGGCGAAACGCTGGTGCGCAATCCGGTGCAAGACGAACATCCCGACGAGGATCCCGCGGCGCAAGAAGAAGCGGTCGAGTACGCGATCGAAGCGATGCGCGATCCGACGCAGTCGAAGAGTTTGGTGGGGTTCCGCGAAGAGAAGCGCGTACTGGTGTATTTCTTGAAATCACAAAAGAAAGCGAAGGCATCGGCTCGCCGCTAGCTACTCTCACCCTGCTCGTGATCGGGGACGTCGTTGGATCTCCCGGTCGCGACACCCTCAAGCGCTGCATTCCCTTTGCGCGCGATCAATATAACGTAGACGCCTGCATCGCCAACGGCGAGAACGCCGCGGGCGGTTTCGGCTTGACCGCGCAGACCGCCGAAGAAATGTTCGAGACCGGCGTCGATTTCATCACCAGCGGAAACCACATCTTCGATAAGCGCGACTTCAAAGCGTACCTGGAGACGAGCGAGCGGGTGATTCGGCCGGCGAATTATCCGCCCGGTCTGCCCGGCCGCGGTTCGGGCACGTTTGTGGCAAACGGCGTGACCGTCGGCGTGCTTAACGTGATGGGCCGCACCTTCATGCCGCCGGTCGACGACCCGTTTCGCGTGGTCGACGCGGAGTTGGCGGACCTCGGACGCTTGACGAAGATCATCGTGGTCGACATTCACGCCGAGGCTACGAGCGAGAAAGTGGCCCTCGGACGCTACCTGGATGGGCGCGTCTCCGCGATCTACGGAACCCACACCCACGTCCAGACGGCGGACGAGCACATTCTCCCTGGGGGAACCGCCTATTTGACCGACGTGGGCATGACCGGTCCCACCGATGGGGTCATCGGGATGGAGGCGGGCCCCGTGCTGGACCGGTTTACGACCGGATTCTCCGAGCGGTTTTCCGTTCAAAAAACCGGAACCAAACAGTTTTGCGCCGCGGTTGTAAGGATCGACGTTGAGACGGGTCGGGCGACTGAGATCAAACGCATCTTTCAACGAGGCATAGCATGATCGGCAATCCAGCAAAGCATGTTACCACCAGCGTCCTGAAAGTCTCCGCGAAGAGCAATCCGAACTCCGTGGCCGGCGCATTGGCGGCGGTGCTGCGCGAGCGCGAGTCGGCCGAACTGCAAGCCGTCGGCGCCGGTGCGATCAACCAGGCGGTCAAGGCGATCGCCATCGCGCGTACGTATCTGCGCGGCGGCGAGATCGATCTCGCGTGCGTCCCTTCATTTATAGACGTCGAGATCGAGGGCAACGAACGTACCGGCATCTCGCTAGCCATCGAACGCCGCCCACACGTAGCCGGTTGATCGTAGACTTTCACTCTCACACGCTCGAGAGCGACGGGAGTCTGAAACCACAGGCGCTCGCCGATCTTATGGTCGAGCGCGGCGTCACGGTCTTTTCGATATCCGATCACGACACGCTGGCCGCATACGGCCAATTCGAACTCCCCAAACACGTTCGCTTGGTGACCGGGATCGAGATCAACACGACCTACAACGCAAACGAAGTGCACATCCTCGGATATCGACTGCCGCTTGGCGATTCAACGCTGGTCGGAATCTTGGAGCGCAACCGCGCGGAGCGGCGCAAACGAATGGAACGCATGGTCGGCGCGCTGACGGCCTCGGGCTATCCGATCACGATGGCCGAGGTCGAGGCCGAGGCCGACGGCGGTGCCGTGCTCGGTCGCCCGCACGTTGGGAAAGCGTTGATACGCAAAGGGCTCGTCGGCGATATCGAGAGCGCGTTTCGCACGCTCTTGCGGCGCGGCAAACCCGGGTACGTTCCGGCCGACCACATCGGTCCGCACGAGGCCATCGAGGCGATCGTTGCGGTTGGCGGGGTTCCGGTGCTCGCGCATCCGGGGCGGCTTCACGATTACGAGATCATCGACGAGCTTGCGGAGCACGGACTGCGCGGGCTCGAAGTCTTTTACCCCTCACACGAACCCGCGCAGGTGCATCACTTTCGCGAAAAGGCGGCGCGCCACGGGCTCGTGATGAGCGGCGGCTCGGATTTTCACGACATCCGCTATAACAAACGGGGCGTCGGCATGGATGTCGAACCCGACGACATCGCCCCCTTCTTGGAGCTCGTTTCGTGAAACTGTTGGCAGCCGGTCTTCTCGCCGGCCTCTTGCTATCTCCGGCGCGGGCGGGCGCGCAACCAAATTCGTCGGCGACGGTGCAGGCGACGCTCTCCAACGGGCTGCACGTCGTTTTGCTGCCCAACAAACTCGCGCCGGTCGCGACGACGATCGTAACCTACGGCGTCGGCTCCGACGACGACCCGCTGCCGGGCGTCGCGCACGCGACCGAACACATGATGTTCCGCGGCACGAAAGATGTCTCGGCTGGCCAGCTCTCGGACATGGCGGCTCGCGCGGGCGCGCAATACGACGCGTCGACGACCAACGAATACACGCAATACTATTTTAAAGTGCCGTCGTCGTACGTGGGGCTCGCGCTCCGCCTCGAGGCCGACCGCATGACCGGTGCGCTGGATCGAGCCTCCGATTGGAAGAGCGAGCGCGGCGCGATCGAGCAGGAGATCCGCGCCGACGACAGCGTTCCGGGCGCGAGCATCGGCGTAAAATTGCGCCGCGCATTTTTCGGCGATTCGCCGTTTGCAAACGATGCGGGCGGCACGGTCGCGAGCTTCGAGACGATGACCGCCGCCGATATCGCCGCGTTCTACCACGCCTGGTATCACCCGAACAACGCGACCGTCACGGTCGCGGGCGACATCGATCCGCAAACGACCTTGGCGCGGATTAAGACGCTTTTCGGCGGTATTCCCGCCGTGCCGTTACCCGCGCATAAAACGATCGTCTTGCAGCCGATTGCGAACACCGTCATCGACGACAAGATCGATCTGCCGGTGCCCGCGACGGCGCTCGGTTATCGCATGCCGGGCAGCGGAAGCGCCGACGAAGCGGCCGTGCGCGTGCTGATCGAGGCGCTCAATAACGGTCGCGGCCCGCTGGTCGATCTGGTCGCGCAAGGCAAAGTATACATCGCGCTCGCACTCGAGAGCGCGTATCCCGAAGTCGGGATCGGCGAAGTGCTCGCCGTCGCTGCGCCCGGAACGGATCCTAAGACGACGCAAGCCGCGCTTGCGGATATTATCGAAACGTATCGCAAGAATGGCGTTCCGGCCGATTTGGTGCAGGCGGCGAAGACGCGCCTGCTCGCGTCGGCCGATTATCGCGAGGCCTCGATTTCGGGCCTCGCCTTCAGCTGGGCGGCCGCGCTCGCCGAACACCGGACCTCGCCCGACACGATCTATGCGGCGATCGACAAGGTGAGCGAAGCCGACGTCAATCGCGTCCTCGCGACCTATTTCGATCCCACCCATCAAGTGTCGCTGCTGCTGCACCCCAAGCCGATGAGCTCGATCCCGAAGGTCGATCCCAACGCCGGGGTTGAGAACGTGAAATATACGGCAACGGTGCACGAACCGTTACCCGCTTGGGCGCTCGCGTATTTCAAGGCGCCGCTTCGGGCACCCCACGATGCGGGGCGCGTCGTAACGATGCACCTTCGCAACGGCATCACGCTGACCGTTCTGCCGGAAGTCTCGTCCCCGACGGTCGTTCTTTCGGGCGTGATTCGAACGAGTCCGGAGCTTTACGAGCCGCGCGGCAAAGACGGCGTGGCGACGCTCGTTGAAGGCTTGCTTCCCTACGGCACCACGACGTACGATCGCAAGGAGTATCAGGCCCAACTCGATGCGATCGCGTCGAACGAATCGCTGGGCTCGGGCTTCGACCTGACCGTGCAGGCGCAAAATTTCGATCGCGGCATCGCGTTGCTGGCCGACGGTCTGCTGCACCCGGCGTTTCCCGCGGCATCGTTTCAAATTCTCAAAGCCCAAAACGTATCGGCACTCGCCGCGTCGATGAAGCTGCCGCAGACGCAAGCCTCGATCGCACAACGCAACGCGCTCTATCCGGTCGGCGATCCGCGCCGGCGACGGGCGACGCCGGCGACCGTTTCGGCGATAACGCTCGACGACGTGAAGCGTTACTACGCGTTTGCCTACCGCCCCGACCTCACGACGATCGCGATCGTTGGAGATATTACGCCGGCTCAAGCGCGGGAGACCGTGAATAAATATTTCTCCTCGTGGCGCGCCGCAGGCAAGCCGCCGAATTTCAAGCTCCCACAACTCAAGAGCAGCAGCGAAAAGGCGGAGTCGGTAACGGTAACCTCGCCGACGAATCAGCAATCGCAGGTTACGCTCACGCAGACCCTCGACGTGCGGCGAACCGATGCGGATTACATCCCGCTCGAACTGGCCAACACGATCCTCTCCGACGAGGGCACGGGCTCGCTCTTTTTCGAGGATTTGCGCAAACGCAAGGGCTACGTTTATTCGGTCGACTCTTCGATGTCGATCGGCCGCAGCGAATCGAGCTTTACGATTAATTTCGCATCGGATCCCAAAAACGTCGATCGGGCTCAGGCCGCAGCCTTTGCCGATTTGCGCGCGCTCTCGCGAACGCCGCTCCCCTCGGTGGACGTGCAGCGTGCGAAAGCGCTCTTACTCGCGCAGCGAATTCTGCCGCTCGATAGCTACGGCGGCGTCGCCTCCAATATTTTGGACAACGCGCGCTACGGGCTCACCACCCGCGACGCCGATGCGTTTTGGACGCGGCTGCTGGCAACCACGCCGCTGCAGATTCGCAACGCGATGCGGCGCTGGATTCATCCGAATCATTTCGTACGCGTGATCGTCGCCCCCGGGCGCTGATCACGCGCGCGGCCGCAGCAATTCGTTTACGGCCGTTCGGACGCCGGCGAGGGTTGCATTAGCTTCGCGTTCGTATCGTCCGATCGTTTCGCTCTGCAGCGCGATGAGTTCGGTGTCTTTCATGAAGCGGTGGTTGATGCGCACGTTGTACGCGCACGCGGCAGCGCCGGCGTGCGCGAATTCGGCCGCGCAGCCGACGTCGCTCGCTAGGTTGGCATTGCGGATCTCGAGCATCTCGACCGTCAGCCGGAGAACCGCGACCGCTTGCTTTGCCGCGCCGAGCGGCTCCGCCGCGGCGCCGTGCAGCGCGTGCTCCAGCGACCGGGCGCGCGCGGCTTTTTCCGCGTCGGTCGAGCGCGGCAGGGCCGTTGCGGCGACGACGCGATCGAAGGCGGCCTCGTCGCGGATGCGCCGCTCGAGCAGATCGGCGCGCAGCCCATCGGCTCGCTCGATGAGCGAGCGAGCCAAGTCGTGCTGGCCGGCGTATTTGGGATTGGTCGAGCAGATACGCGCGACCATCGCTACGAGCGAGGCGCCAGTAGCTGCGACGATTATCGCAGCGCTGCCGCCTCCCGGCGTGGGCCATTCCGAAGCGAGGGCGGTCAGGTACGCATCGATGCTCTGCACCCGAGATTCATTAGCTGGCGGGGGTGCGAACTCTTGTGGACGAATAGAGCGCGGTTCACCGCTTTTCCGTGAGGATCGAATGACCGTAGCCGAACAGACTGCCGCCACGTGCGGCGATGTCAAAGACCGCAATTTGGCCGAGCAAGGGCGCTCGCGTATCGCTTGGGCGGCTTCGTACATGCCCGTGCTCGCGCAGATTCGCGAACGCTTTGCGCGCGAGAAACCGCTCGCCGGCGTACGCATCGGCGCCTGTCTGCACGTGACCACCGAAACCGCTAATTTGATGTTAGCCCTGCAAGCCGGCGGTGCCGAGATCGCGCTCTGCGCGTCGAACCCGCTCTCGACGCAGGACGACGTCGCGGCCGCGCTCTGCGAGTACGGCATTCCCACGTTCGCAATTAAGGGCGAAGACGAGGCAGTCTATTACAGTCACATCGAGGCCGTCATCGCGACCAAGCCGCAGATGTCGATGGACGACGGCTGCGATCTCGTCACGACGATCTACACCAAGCATAACGCGCTGCTCGCCGACATGATCGGCGGCTGCGAAGAGACCACGACCGGCGTGATTCGTCTCAAAGCGATGCAGAAGGACGGCGTCTTGCCGTATCCGGTCATCGCGGTCAACAACGCGCTCACCAAGCACATGTTCGACAACCGCTACGGAACGGGTCAATCGACGCTCGACGGCATCATCCGCGCGACCAACGTGCTGCTCGCGGGCCGCACGCTCGTCGTGGTCGGCTACGGTTGGTGCGGCCGCGGTGTCGCATCGCGAGCGACCGGTATGGGCGCGCACGTCGTAGTCTGCGAAGTCGATCCGCGCAAGGCGCTCGAAGCCGTCATGGACGGCCATCGCGTAATGCCGATGTCCGATGCGGCCAAGCTCGGCGACGTCTTCGTGACGGTGACCGGCAATTATCACGTCATTCGCGAAGAACATTTCAGCGTGATGAAAGACGGCGCGCTGGTCTGCAATTCGGGACACTTCAACGACGAGCTCGACCTCGACTCGATCGAAAAGCTGGGCCAGGGCCGCAAGACCAAACCGCGCGAGTTCGTGGAGCAGTACGAATATCACGACGGCCGCAAGGTGTGCATTCTCGGCCAAGGCCGCTTGATCAACCTCGCCGCCGGCGAAGGCCATCCGGCCTCCGTCATGGACATGTCGTTTGCCAACCAGGGTATGTCGGCCGCGTATCTCGCGCAGAATTACAAGTCGCTCGAGAAGCAAGTCTACGACGTTCCCGAGGCGATCGACGAAGAAGTTGCGGAACTCAAACTCGCTTCGATGAATATCGAAGTCGACGTACTGACGCCCGCACAAGTTAAATATATGGCTTCATGGTCGGAGGGAACCTAATCTCGATGGCATACCGTCGTTTATTCACCAGCGAATCGGTGACCGAGGGTCATCCCGATAAACTCGCCGATCAAATCTCCGATGCCGTGCTCGATGCGATCCTCAAAGACGATCCCAACGGGCGCGTCGCGGTGGAGACCTTCGCGATCACGGGGCAGATTCACATCGCGGGCGAGGTGACCACCACGACGTATATCGATATCCCCGGCATCGTGCGCGACACGATCAAGGCCGTGGGATACGATCATTCGTCGGTGGGATTCGATTACGAAACCTGCGGCGTGAGCGTCTCGATCGACGAGCAGTCGCCCGACATCGCAATGGGCGTGGATAACTCGCTCGAGGCCAAAGACGGCGACAAGGATCAATACGACAAGATCGGCGCCGGCGATCAGGGCATGATGTTCGGTTACGCGTGCCGCGAGACCGACGAGTTGATGCCGCTGCCGATCGTCCTCGCGCACAACCTCACGCGCCGCCTCTCCGAGTTGCGCAAGACCGGCGAGCTGAAATACCTGCGCCCCGACGGAAAATCGCAAGTCACCGTGGAGTACGTTGACGATAAACCCGTGCGCGTGGATGCGGTCGTCATCTCGACGCAGCACGATCCCGACGTCTCGCTCGAACAGATTCGCGCGGACGTCACCGAAAAGATCATCAACCAAGTTATTCCGCAGAAGCTGCGCGACGAGAACACCCGCATCTACGTCAATCCGACGGGACGCTTCGTGATCGGCGGCCCCAAAGGCGACGCCGGTCTGACCGGCCGCAAGATCATCGCCGATACCTACGGCGGGATGGCGCGCCACGGCGGCGGCGCTTTCTCGGGTAAGGATCCCACGAAGGTCGATCGCTCGGCGGCCTACGCCGCCCGTCACGTGGCCAAGAACCTGGTGGCGGCGGGACTCGCGGATCGCTGCGAAGTGCAGGTTGCCTATGCAATCGGCGTGGCGCATCCCATGAGCGTGCTGGTGGAAACCTTCGGGACCGGCAAGCTGCCCGAAGCCCAACTCGCCGAACTGGTGAAGACCACGTTCGACTTGCGGCCGGCAGCGATCATCGCCAACCTCAACCTGCGCCGTCCGATCTATTTGCAGACCGCTGCGTACGGCCACTTTGGACGCCCGGACCTCGACCTGCCCTGGGAGCGCCTCGACAAGGTCGACGCCCTCAAGGCGGCCGTAAAGGCCGGGGGCGAGGCCCTCAAGGTTCCCGACTTCGCGTAATCTACGCTCGGTCGCCCACCAAAACAAACGAGCCTTCTCATTGAGAAGGCTCGTTCACTAGGTGAAGTAGTTCCGCCGGGGCAAGCAATTATGACGCGCCCGCGGCTTCACAAAAGGAGATCTGATGAGCTTTCGGAGCAAATTCTCGGCACTCGCCATCGCAGCGGCATTGGGGGCAACGGCCTTCGCGTCCGCGCCGCTGACGGCCCAGGCCGCCTACTCGATCACGCTTTCAAAGGGCGATTCCGTCAACGCCGTGATGAACGGCTCGCTCGACAGCGGCACCGCCCAAGTCGGCGACCGGTTCACCATGCGCGTGGTTTCGCCATACCCGGAAGACGATCAAGATTTGGCCAACGCCGTAATCAACGGCGAAGTGATCAAGGTCACCCCGGCCGGTCAGGGACGCAATCCCGAACTCGATCTTTCGTTCAATACGATCACGCTCCAAAACGGCACATCGTATCCGCTCGAAGCGCAGATGACGGGCGGCGGACCGAAGCAGCAAACGCGTAACGGCGGGCACGTGGCGCTCACGACCATCGGCGGCATGGTGCTGGGCAATATCCTCGGCAAAACGATTCTTCACACGAACGTGGGCGGCGCCGCGGGTGCCGCGGGCGGATTCCTCATCGGCTACAACAAGAAGTCGAACGTGGCGCTCACGCAGGGTACGAGCGTTTCGCTAACGCTGACTCGTCCGCTCGTGGTGCGTCGTCAGGCCAGTCACTACTAACTCCGGCAAGAACGCTCCGCTTGCGCGACTACGGCGCCCGAGTATCTCGGGCGCCGTAGTGCGTTTAGGCTGAAAATGCGGCCGATTCAGTGCGCGGGCGACCCAAGCAGCTGCTCCGCTTGTTCTTTGGTCAGCTCCTTGAGGTAGCGGTCGGTATTGGGCTGTTGAAGGCGTCCCTCGTTGAGCGTTCCGGCATCGACCGGAACGAAGCCGCAATCCGCGATCAGCCCGGCGACGGTGTTTTTCGCGATCGGGTCGTCACCGCAGTAGAAGACGGCGATGCCTTGCTCCGTTCGATCGAGCAGCGTTTGCGCTTTAAGGGTATTGAACGCCTTCACCACGCTGGACTGCGGAATCTTTTTCGCGACGATTTCGCTCGACGACTCGTTTTCGGGCAGTTCCTGGATCGTGAAATCCGGATTGTACGGGTTGGTGGTATCGATCACGACCTTGCCCGAGATATCGCCGGCCTTCGCCAGCGCTTCGTCGATTTGCGTCCAAGGAGGCGAAAGCACGATGACGTCGGCGCAGAGCACCGCGTCGTACGGCGTCGCGGCTTTAGATTCGTTGCCGGCATCGCGCGCGAGATTTTCGAGTTTGGCCTCGTCGTGCGAGAAACTGTAATAGAGCTTGTGACCTTTTCGCGCCAGCAGTTTCCCGAGATTTCCGCCAATGTGGCCTGAGCCTATTATCCCGATATTCATGGCTTCATCGTACCCAGAAATGGGCGAGGGGCCGGTCTCTGGGGCCGGCAAGAAGGGCCAAATCCGCGTTCGCAGAATCATCGACGCCGACCACCTGTTCCGGATTAGCTCAGTTGGTAGAGCAGCTGACTGTTAATCAGCGGGTCGCTGGTTCGAGTCCAGCATCCGGAGCCATGTGAAACCCCGCCAAGTCTAAAATTTGGCGGGGTTTTTCTTTTTTTTCGGTGAGCTCGTTTGGACGTGCGGCCAGCTATCGACGGCCCGATATTGGGTCGAAAATGCGACGTATCCCGCCGACGAAATTGCTGTGCGGTTTAGTCACCGCCTCGTTGCAATTCGTCCCTACCCCAACGATCCAAATCCACGAACATGCCGATGTCCTCGCGACTCCGTCGACGGGCACTAGGTTCTTGGTCACACGAAGCGGAACGCTCGCTTTCGAAGGAAAGCCGGCCGCGGGGAGCCCAGGCGCGATCGTTCTTAAAACCTCGGTTCGGTGTCCATACGGGCGGCTCTGGTCAGGATGACCGCTTTGCTAGCACTTTCCACCCAGGAGGGGACCCATGTTCACGGCGTTTCTTGTAGCCGCAGCCATCGTTATTGCCATGTCGACCGGGGGCGGATCGGG
>DATBTN010000008.1 GCA_036559195.1 Candidatus Baltobacteraceae bacterium | reverse complement strand
GCGGGGCACGGGAATCCCAACGCGCCGGAAGAGTTCCTTTCCCTGATACTCCATCAAGTTCATACGATCTGTTCTATCCTTCGTTTCGTTCGGTTACGATGTGTGCTTGGTTTGTCATGCTGAGCCTGTCGAAGCATGAGCCTATCGAAGCATGAGCTTGTCTCGTGCGTCGCCCTTCGACAGGCTCAGGGTGACAATTGTCTTTGTCATGCTGAGCTTGTCGAAGCACGCGCTTGTATCTGGCGTCGCCCTTCGACAGGCTCAGGGTGACAAGTTGGTACCTCGCGTCGCCCTGTCTTTGTCATGCTGAGCTTGTCGAAGCATGAGCTGGTCTCGTGCGTCGCCCTTCGACAGGCTCAGGGTCTCGCTTTTGTCATGCTGAGCTTGTCGAAGCATGAGCTGGTCTCGAGCGTCGCCCTTCGACAGGCTCAGGGTGACAAGTGGGTATCTCGCGTCGCCCTGCCTTTGCCTCAGGGTGACAAGTGAAGTCTTCATAGTTTGCCTAGGAGTGAGCGGGCGATGATGATGTGTTGGATCTCGGAGGTGCCTTCGTAGATCTCGGTGATCTTGGCGTCGCGGTAGTAGCGTTCGACGGGGAACTCGGTGGTGTAGCCGTAGCCGCCGTGAATCTGCACGGCTTCGGCGGCGTGTTTGCGGGCGGCGGTCGATGCGAAGAGTTTGGCTTTGCTCGCTTCGGTCACGTATTCGCGGCCCGCGTCGCACAGCGCGGCCGCGCGATAGGTGAGCAAACGCGCGGCATCGAGATCGGTCGCCATCTGCGCGATCTTGAACGAGATGCCCTCGAACGCGCCGATCGGGCGCCCGAACGCGGAGCGCTCCTTCGCGAATTTCACCGATGCATCCAAGCACGCGGCCAGAATACCGCACGCTTGCGCGGCGATGCCGATGCGGCCGCCTTGCAGCGCGATCATCGCGCCGCCGAAGCCTTCGCCTTCGTTGCCGAGCAGCGCGTCGTGGGGAACCGTTGCGTTATCGAACGCGATATCGCACGTATTGCTCGTGTGAATTCCGAGCTTCTCGGTAACGCGTTCCACCGCAAAACCGGGCGTTGCGTTCTCAACCAGAAACGCGCTCACGCCGCGCGGCCCGGGCTCGCCCGTGCGAAACATCGCCATCATCACGCCCGAGTAACTGCCGTTCGTGCACCATTGCTTGCGGCCGTTCAAAACGTAGCCGCGCTCGGTGCGCTTTGCCGTGCTGCGAATCGCGCCGGCATCGGAGCCGGCATCGGGTTCGGTTAACGCAAAACCGGCGATCGTATCGTCGCCGGCTAATTGTGGAAGGTACTTCTGCTTCTGTGCTTCGCTGCCGAGCTTCGTAATCGCGGCGCAAATCATCGAGTGCACGGAGACGGTAACGGCCGTGCCGGCATCCACGCGCGCGAGTTCTTCAACGGCTAAGGCATACGACACGTAATCCGAACCCGGGCCGCCGTACGTTTCGGGAACCAGCAGACCCATAAGGCCCGCGGCGTTTAGCTTCGCGTATAACTCGCGCGGAAACGCGTGTTCTTTATCCCAGCGCGCGATGTGCGGGGCGATCTCGCGTTGCGCGATCTCCGCTGCAAGCGCCCCGATCTGCCGCTGATCGTCGCTCAAATCGAACGCGACTCGCTCCGTTAACGTCATCGCCTAGGTGTACGCGTAGAATCCGCGGCCGGATTTTTTGCCGTACCAGCCGGCTGCGACGTATTGCTTGAGCAGCGGGCACGGGCGGTACTTCGAGTCGGCGAAACCGTCGTGAAGCACTTCCATAATGGCTAGACACGTGTCGAGCCCGATAAAGTCGGCGAGTTGCAGCGGACCCATCGGATGATTCATGCCGAGCTTCATCACGGTGTCGATCGATTCAACCGAACCGACGCCCTCGAAGAGCGCGTAGATCGCTTCGTTGATCATCGGCATCAGCACGCGGTTGGAAACGAAGCCCGGAAAGTCGCGCACTTCGACCGGCGTCTTGCCGAGATCTTTCGAAAGCGCTTCCGTGAAGTCGTAGGTCGCTTGCGAGGTCGCGATGCCGCGAATGATCTCGACGAGGGCCATCACCGGCACGGGGTTCATGAAATGCATGCCGATAACGTTTGCCGGGCGGCTCGTCGCCGCACCGAGCGTGGTGATCGAGATCGACGACGTGTTGCTGGCAAGAATCGCTTCGGGCGGCGTCGCGCGATCGAGCGTACGGAAGAGTTCGAGCTTGAGATCGAGCCGTTCGGTCGCCGCTTCGATCGCGATCTGGACGTCCATATCGTTGATGGCGTGCGCCGTCGTAATGCGGTCGAGAATCGAACCGCGCTGCTCGGGCGTCAGGCGGCCCTTCTCAACGCCGCGCGCGAGGTTTTTCTCAATCGAAGCGTAGCCGCGCTGAACGCTCGCTTCGTCGCGATCGACGAGCGTGACATCGTTCGCCGCGGCCGCAGCAACCTGCGCGATGCCGGAGCCCATTTGCCCGGCACCGAGTATTGCAATCCGCACTAGTCGACGCGAATCAGTACGGCGTCGCCCTGTCCGCCGCCGCTGCAGATCGCAGCGACGCCGAGGCCGCCCCCGCGGGCACGTAACTGGTGAATGACCGTTCCGATCAAACGCGCGCCCGACGCACCGATGGGATGACCCATCGCGACTGCACCGCCCAGCAGATTGATCTTGGCCGGATCGATACCGAGTTTGCGCGCGGAGGTCAGCGCGACCGACGAAAACGCTTCGTTAATTTCCCACACGTCGATCTGCTCTTTGGTTAGGCCGTTCTGCGCGAGCAGCTTCTGCGCGGCCATCGCCGGCGTGAGCGCGATGTAGGGTGAATCCCACGCAACGGTCGCGTGGTCGATGATGTGTCCGAGCACTTCCACGCCCGCAGACTTCGCGTATTCGGGGCTCGCTAGCACGAGCGCGGCCGCACCATCGTTGACGCCGGGCGCGTTTCCGGCGGTAATCGTGCCGTCCTTTTCGAGCGGCTTGAGTTTCGCCATCGCTTCGACGCTCGCGTCGATGCGCACGGCTTCGTCGCGATCCATCGTGACGTGCGGAACGTCGCCGGTTACGAACGGCGCCCACTTGGCGTAATCGAGCGTAAACTCGGGCGATGCTTGATGCGACCATACGTCGTCGGCGGCGCCGTTCGAGGAGCCCGCCGAGACCGGAACGCGCGCGCGCGCCGGTTCGGGAAGTTTGTCGACGACGATCTTGCCCTTCGCTTTGGTCGCGACGTTGATCGCAACGATCTCGTTCGCGAATTTGCCGGCGTCGTGCGCTTGCGCGGCTCGGTGATGGCTTTCGTACGCGAAGCGATCCTGCTCTTCACGCGTCAGGCCGAGTTCGTTCGCGACTTTGCTGCCTTGCGTGGCCATCGTCATCGGGAAGTAGTAGTCCCACAACCCGTCGTGAATCATCGCATCGATCAGGCGGCCATCGCCGAAGCGATATCCGCTGCGCGCGTCCTTCAACAGATACGGCGCGTTCGACATCGACTCCATGCCGCCGGCAACCACCACGGCGTTGCTGCCTTCGCTAATCAGCCGCGCAGCGTTGACCGGCGCGAGCAGCCCGGAGGCGCAGACTTTGTTCACCGTCTCGGCGGTCACGGTCTTCGCGAGGCCGGCTTTGAAGACGACCTGCCGCGCCGGATTCTGTCCGGCGCCCGCCTGGATGACGTGGCCCATGATGACGTGCTCCACGTCGCCCCGGTCGATCCCGGCGCGTGCGAGCGCGGCCACGACGACGGCCGACCCGAGGGTCGTCGCCTCGAGCGGCGAGAGAGCGCCACCCAGCTTGCCGAACGGGGTCCGGGCGGTGGCGAGAACGACGGCTTTCGAACGCATGGATGAACTCATAACCTGTCCGAAGTTCGAGTCGCCCCCGAACCCCGCCTTTGCGATTTTTGTCGCCTAGCCGGCGGTGCCGCGCTGCGTGCAGATGACGCGGTCGTCGGGCTCGCAGGACTCACATTCGAACTGGATCGTCAGGTGCGTCACGGCGTAGCGATCGCGGACCAGCCCTTCGATCTCGCGCAACACGAACGTGGCCTCGCTGATGCGCCGATCGTCGAGCAACACGTGCGCGGAGAGCGCGCGGGCGCCGGTACCGATCGACCACAGATGCAGGTCGTGCACTTCCACCACGCCGGCGACGTCGCTCAACCGCGCGCGCACCTCCGCCGTATCGACGCCGCGCGGCGCGCCTTCGAGCAGCACGTCGGTCGCGTCGCGCAGCACGCGCACGATGCCGATCACGATAATCGCCGCGACGAAGAGCGAGAGCAGCGGATCGATCCACGCGCGATGCGTCGCGAGAATGACGAGACCGCCCACGATTACCGCGAACGCACCGAGCGTGTCGCCGGCGACGTGATAGAGCGCCGCTCGAACATTGAGATTGTGTTTGCCATCGCGCAAGAGCAGCAGACCGACCGTCACGTTGACGACGAGACCGGCGAACGCCACGAGCGACATCAACGCGCCCTGCGGCGCGTTCGGCGCGACGAACCGGTGCGCCGCTTCGACAACGATAACGATGGTTGCCGCGAAGAGCAGCGTTCCGTTTGCGAGTGCGCCGAGCACTTCGAGCCGCCCGTATCCAAACGTCTTGCGCCGATTCGCCGGCCGCTGTGCCCCGATAAGCGCCGCGAGCGCGAGCCCCAACGCAAACACATCCATACAGACGTGCACCGCATCGGTAAGCAGCGCCAAACTCCCCGACCGCAGTCCACCCCAAAACTCCAGCGCCGCCACCCCCGCCGTAAGCCCCAAAGCCAGAACCAGCCGCCTAGTTGTCATGCCATTGTCATCACATTGTCATGCCTTTTGTCATCCTGAGCTTGTCGAAGGACGAAGGACGAAGGACGAAAGGACGAAGGACGCAGCGGCGAAGCGCTACCCCTTGCGGCCCTTAAACGCCAGTATCGCAAGCATCGCTGCGAAACTCCCGAACGTCTTGCTCTCGGCCGATCGAATCACTTCCGGCTTCCACGTACCGTTGCCGCCGGCCACGGGATCGGCCAGCGGAATCAGCGGGGGAACCTCTTCGCAATACCGGTCGAACGCCGCGCCGAACTCCTTGCGTAAGAACTGTTCTTCATGCGGAATGATCGTCGCATACACGCCGGCCATCACGCCGAGCGCGGCCGCTCGCAGCACGAGCTTCTGCGCGAACGAGTTCTTCCCGGTAAACGCGATCGCGAAGCCAACCGCCGTAATAAAATTGCCCACGTAGAGCGGATTGCGCACGTGCGCGTACGGCCCAGCCGAGATTAGCTCGGGCGCTTCAACATGGTCGCCGCGCGTGGTCACGCCCGAATACCCAACGGCCCAACAGCGCACGAGCTCGCCCGCCAGCGCGATCGGCAATCCCAACGTCACGCTCAGCGCGCTAGGTTTTCCAAACGCCGCCAACAACGCCGCCGGAATCGTCAGCAGCGCGCCGCGATTCTTAAAGACGAACGCCTGAAACTCATCATTCTGTCGATCACTCACGCCGCATTACGTTCCGCCCACCCCCACGCCGAGCCTTGTCACACCGAGCTCGCCGTCCTTCGACAGGCTCAGGATGACAAAGCAAATGGGGCACCGTTGTCATGCTGAGCCTGTCGAAGCATGAGCTTGTCGAAGCATGAGCTTGCCGTCCTTCGACAGGCTCAGGATGACAAATGGGGTTGTTCCTTGTCCTTAGTTATAGTCAACACCACAGTTGTTTGTCATGCTGAGCTTGTCGAAGCATGAGCTTGGGCGGTGTCGTAGATTTCGCGGAGGGATTGGCGTAGGGGGATGTGGGGTTGCCAGGCGGTGGTGGCGCGGAGTGATTCGTTGCTGCCGTAGAAGACGGGGACGTCTGACGGGCGCATGCGCGTGGGGTCTTCGCGGACTTCGACGGGGACGCGTGCGGCGAGGATGAGTTCGCGCAGAACGGTTTGGATGCTCGTCGGCGCGCCGCTGCACACGTTGTAGGTCGCGCCGGCGACGCCGTCTTTCGCGAGCGCAACGTACGCCGCAACCACGTCGCGCACATCGAGAAAATCGCGCTGCGCGCTGAGGTTGCCGACCATGAGCTTCGAGTCGCCGCCGCACGCGATGCGCGCCAGTTGCGCCGCGAACGACGCGACGACGAAACGGTCGCTTTGCCCCGGCCCGATGTGATTGAACGCGCGCGTGACGATCGCGTCGATGCTGTAGCTGCGAACCTCACCCAGCACGACGGCTTCGGCCGCAGCCTTGCTCGCCGCATACGGATTCGCCGGATTCGGCGCGAGCGATTCGCGCAGCGGGAACGCGTCGTCGGCCTGCCGGCCGTAGACTTCCGCGGAACTCGTGAAGAGCAGCCGCGGATCGTGCTTGGTTCGCTCGCGGTACGCCCGCAGGGCGCTCAGCAATCTCGCGGTTCCGAGCACGTTCGCATCGTAGGTTGCGAGCGGCGAAGCGAGCGAATCGGGAACGAACGTTTGCGCCGCGAGATGGAACACGACATCGGGGCGCGCGATATCGAACGCCGCGTGCAGCGAATCTTCGTCGGCGAGATCGATGGCCAACATATCGGCGTCGTGCGGACCGCCGGCGGCGCAGACGTCGTAGCCGGCTTCGGCCAGCGCGCGCGTGAGATAGCCGCCAACGAAACCGCTCGCGCCGGTGACGAGCGCGCGCATGCTAAACCTTCGCGAGCGAGTGCAGGCGCGCGATGTCCGCTTCCACCATCATCTGCACGAGCGCCTCAAACGACACCTCCGGCGCCCAGCCGAGTTGGCGCTTGGCCTTAGCCGGATCGCCGATAAGCAATTCCACCTCGGCGGGACGGATGAACCTCTGATCCACCTTCACGTACTTTTCGTACGATCCCAACTCCGCCGCTTCGAACGCGATTCGGCAAAACTCGCGCACCGTGTGCGTGCGGCCGGTTGCGACCACGTAGTCGTCGGGCGCGTCCTGCTGCAGCATCAGCCACATCGCGCGAACGTAATCGCCCGCAAAGCCCCAGTCGCGCTGCGCATCGAGATTGCCCAGCCGCAATTCGTTCGCGAGCCCGAGCTTGATACGCGCGACCGCATCGGAGATCTTGCGCGTAACGAACTCTTTGCCGCGGCGCGGGCTTTCGTGGTTAAAGAGGATGCCGCTGACCGCAAACATATCGTAGGATTCGCGATAGTTGATCGTGATCCAATGACCGTAGACTTTCGCCACGCCGTAGGGGCTGCGCGGATAAAACGGCGTGTCTTCGTTCTGCGGAACCGCTTGCACTTTGCCGAACATCTCGGAGCTCGATGCTTGATAGAAGCGAATCTTCGTATCGACCGAGCGAATCGCTTCGAGCACGCGGGTCGCGCCGAGTGCGGTGAATTCGCCCGTGAGCACCGGCTGATTCCACGACGTGGGCACGAACGATTGTGCCGCGAGATTATAGACCTCGTCGGGTTTGATCTTCGCGACGATGGCGGTGATCGAGCTTTGGTCGAGCAGATCGCCCGAGACGAACTCGATATCGTCCACGATATGCGCGATGCGCTCGTGCACGTCGGTCGACGTACGGCGCGTCATGCCGACGACGCGGTAGCCCTGTTCGAGCAGCAGCTCGGCAAGATACGAGCCGTCTTGACCGGTAACGCCGGTGATGAGTGCGGTTTTGCCCACGGTGTTCCTTTGGAAGACTAGTTGAGGATTAAAATCGTGTCGCCGCGATCGTCGAAGACGAAACGCGTCTCGAACAGTTCGCCTCCTTCGCCGCCGACGACCTTCGATTGAATCGTGAGGCGATGCATCATCTTGCCTTCTTGGCGAACGACGCCGGAGTAAAAATATTGCACCAGCGGCGTGACGCTCTCTTTGAGCGGCGCGAGCCGGCGGCGATCGACGAGCATTTGCAGCAAACGCTGCTGCAGCTTCGTCGGCAGCAAGCGATTCGCGTCGTCGGGCGTCATGCGGACGGTCGTGAGTTCTTCCTGCGCCTTATTCGAATCTTCAACGGCCTCATCGTTGGCGTAGCGGACGATCGCATCCCAATCGTCGGCGGAAACGCCCGTAAAGCGCATGCCGTAGCGCCACACCGATTTACCCTGGTGCGACACCGTATCTTGCCACACCGATTTGGCGCGCACGCGCACGAGCCGGTTATCGAGCGTGGCCCGCACTTCAAACTCGTCGCGGCCGACCGACTCTTGCGTGAGCACGCAGAGCCCGCCGCCGCTGATATCCAGCCCGATCGCCGGTTTTTGCGTCACCCCGCCGTCAATGGAAAACGTCGCGCGATATGGCTTGCGCTTTCGCGAATACTTCCGGCGATTGACGTCCTTGCCGGTAAACCAGCCCAGGAGATCGGAGAGCATTGGCTTGGTGTACGACAGACCCGCCGCCATCTACTCTTAGATTCGGCCCGCGTCCAAGGCCGCGAGTGCGGCCGCCGTATTGGGGAAACGCTGAAATCCGCCCTCGTCGGTACTCACGACGGCGCTGCCCCGAAAGGGCCCGTACCGGCCGTCGTAGCGCTGCGTTTCGTGCGCGGTGGCCCAGAAGTTCGGCAAGACCTGAGCGCGCTGGTCCACGATCAGCGCCGAGGTGGCGTACTTCGGCAACACGTCGGGCGTGTAGCTGAGGGTGACGACGGCACCGGAGGGATCGACCGAGAACGTGCCGTCGCCATGGCGCGCGTCGCGCTCGATACTGACGAAGCGAACGGTGCTCGCGTCGGCGACCGCGAAGCGGTAGTCCGCGAAGTTGCGCGCATCGAACGGGACAGCGAAGCCTTGACCGGGAGCGCCTTGTTCGAGCGTTGCGGCGAGCTGCGCCTTGGCGGCATCGCTCGCGGGCTTGCCGTCGGTCGCGTCGCGCAGCACGCGCACCTTCACCAAGCGATCGTTCTCGAAAACGACCGCGAGTTCCACATCGTCGGTGCGATGATAGAGCCCCGCATGCAAGCTATTCGCGCGATGGATCCGGTACCCAACCACCCCTTGATGATCGCGCGCCGCAATCCGCGCCGCCCGCACAACCACCGCCGGCACCGCACTCATGCGTTTGTCATGCTTGTCATGCCGAGCTTGTCGAAGCATGAGGGCGTGACGCGCTGTCCTTCGACAGGCTCAGGATGACAAGCGCGCTCTTTGTCATGCTGAGCTTGTCGAAGCACGAGAGCTTGTCATGCTGAGCTTGTTGAAGCATGGGCGTGGATTAGTTCGGTGGCTATGAAGGCGGCTACTTCGCTGGGGAGGGTGCCGCGGCCGAAGCCGGCGTCGTAGCCGAGTTCGGTGGCCATGAGGTTGGTGACGCGCGGGCCGCCGCAGCATAGTACGATGCGATCGCGGAGGCTTTCGGCTTCGAGCAATTCGACGAGCGCGGTGAAGTTCTTGATATCGCTGCCCTTTTGCGTCACCACTTGCGAAGCGAGGATCGCGTCGATCTCCTTCTCCTTCGCAAAATGCACGAACTCTTCAACCGAGACTTGGCTGCCGAGATTGAACACGTCGAACATGTGATAGCGTTCGAGCCCGTAGTCGCCCTTGTAGCCCTTCATGTTGAGAATCGCATCGATCCCAACGGTGTGCGCGTCGGTACCAATGCACGCGCCCGCAATGCGAATCTTCCGGCCGAGACGCTCGCGAATCAGCTCGTCGACCTCGTCCATCGACATCGCGTGCGTCTT
>DATBTN010000007.1 GCA_036559195.1 Candidatus Baltobacteraceae bacterium | reverse complement strand
TGTCGAAGGACTTAACCTCGCTCGAAGGATTACGGAATGCTTCCACCACCTGCGTATTTTGCGCTCGACGATGTTTATAAGATCGTCGGGCTTTCGTCGCCTCGGATTTCGCCCGACGGCAAGTCGCTCGTCTTCGTGCGTTCGCACGTGAACTTGCAGACGGACAAGCGCGATCCGCAACTCATGGAACTCGACATCGCGACAAAAGCCGAACGCGCGCTGACCGAAACGCGGCCTGGGGCGAGCGATCCCGCATGGTCGCCGAGCGGCGGCACGATCGCCTTTCTCGCCGATTACGAAAAGACCGGCAAGCAGATCTACCTGATGCCGATGGAGGGCGGCGATGCCGTGCGGGTTACGAACGCGCCGCAGGGCGTCGATCAGTTCGCGTGGCGCCCCGACGGAAGCGCGATTGCCTATGTGACGGCCGATGCGCCGCCCAAGCGCACGGGGCTCGCGCGTTGGCAAGACGGCTTTGCGGTCACGGATAACGCGTATCTTTCGCCCGGACCGTTTCCTTCGTCGCACTTGTGGCTCGCGAGTCGCGCGGCGGGCGGCGGCGAGTGGACCGCTCGACGACTGACGCACGGCGGCGACTGGAGCGTTGCAAACGGCGAGACGGGCTCCACGATTTCGTGGTCGCCCGACGGCAAGCGGCTGACGTACGTTCGCTTGCCCAACGCGCTGCTCGGCGATGCCGATCGTTCCGTCGTCGCGGTACTCGACGTTGCGAGCGGAACGAGCGCCTCACTCACCGGCCGCACGCGCTTTGAGTACAATCCGCGCATCGCACCCGACGGCCACGCCGTAACGTACACCTACGCGCGCGATGGCGACGCGATGAACGTTGCGGACATTTTTCTGAGCCCGGGACGCGGCATCGGCCGCGATATTTCGCGCGCGATCGATCGCAACACCGGCAACTACGCATGGTACCCCGGCAGCGACGCGCTTCTGCTCAACGGTAACGACGGTACGCAGCGCGCGTTGTGGAAACTTCGTACCGATGGCTCGTTCCAGAAGTTCGACCTCGGCGACGTGAGCGCGTTCGGCGACTTCGACGGCAGCATCTCGGCGAGCGGGGCGGTCGCGTTCGTGGGAAGTTCGCCGCACCATCCGGCCGAGATTTACTGGGCTTCATCGCCGACGGTTGCGCCGGTCGCGCTCACGCACGAAAACACTGCGGTGGCGTCGCACCCATTCGGACGCGTGCGCGATCTCGATTGGACCGGACCCAATGGATTTCACGAAGACGGCGTGTTAACGTATCCGGTCGCGTATCGCGCGGGCTCGCGCTATCCGCTCGTACTGCTCATTCACGGCGGCCCGACCGGCGCGTCGACCACCGGCTTCGACGAGCTCGCGCAACTGATGGCCGCGCGCGGATGGTTCGTTCTCCAGCCGAATTACCGCGGAAGCGACAATCTCGGCAACGCCTATCAGCACGCGATCTATATCGACGCGACCGCCGGGCCGGGAAAAGACATCATGGCCGGCGTACGCGCGACGGAGCAAGCCGTGCCGATCGATACGCATCGGATTGCGGTCTCGGGCTGGTCCTACGGCGGCATGATGACGTCGTGGATGATCGCGCGCTATCACATTTGGAACAGCGCCGTTTCGGGTGCGGCGGTCGACGATTTGATGTACGACTACGCGCTCGCCGACGATATCGGCGCGGATCGCGAATCGATGCCGGGCTCGCCGTTCGTCGGCAAGAACATGCAGTTTTACAAGGACGTATCGCCGCTGACGTATTTTCGCGACGTTACGACGCCGACGCTGATTCTCTCCGACGTGTACGACGTGCGAGTTCCGGCGGCGCAATCGTACGCGTTCTATCACGCGCTGCACGATCGCGGCGTACCGGTCGAGTTCTACGAGTGGCCGGTTCACGCGCATTTTCCGGGCGATGCGGTGCGCACCGTCGACGTCTACCGGCACTGGATGGGCTGGATTGGCGCGCACTTTGCCCTTCGTGACAGGGGATGAGGGTGCTGGGGGATTTGCGGGTTCGGGGGATGCGGGTGTTGGTGCGTGAGGATTTGAACGTGCCGCTTTCCGGCAAGGGGATTGCGGATTTTACGCGGATCGATGCGGCGTTGCCGACGCTGCGGTATTTGCGGGAGCATGGCGCCAAGACGATCGTGCTCTCGCATTTGGGGCGGCCCGATGGCAAAGTCGATCCGGCGTTTTCGCTGGCACCGGTGGCGACGGCGCTGAGCGAGCGCCTTGGGGTTGCGGTCGGCTTTGCAAGCGATTGCGTCGGTGCGCCGGCGACGGCGGCGATCGACGCGATGCACGACGGCGATATCGTGCTGCTCGAGAACGTGCGGTTTCACGCCGAAGAGGAGCGCAACGATCCGGCGTTCGCACGGCAGCTTGCCTCGCACGGCGATCTCTACGTGAACGATGCGTTCGGAACGGCGCACCGCGCGCACGCATCCACCGAAGGTATCGCACATCTGCTGCCCAACGCGGCCGGCTGGTTGATGGAAGCCGAGCTGCAGGCGCTCGCGGGGCTCGTTCGCGATCCGAAGCAGCCGTTCGTCTGCGTAATCGGCGGCGCAAAGGTTAAAGACAAGGTCGGCGTTTTCACGAATCTTATGGAACGCGTTCACGCATTTTGCATCGGCGGCGGCATGGCGAACACGTTTCTCGCCGCCAAGGGTATCAACGTCGGCTCGTCATTGCGCGACGACGATCTCGAACCCGCCAAACGTATCATCGAGCAGGCGAAGGGTCGCGACGTATCGCTGCTCTTGCCGATCGATGCGGTCGTTTCGACGGCGTTCGATAACGACGCCGGCGCGCACGCCGTCGATCTGGTCGGCGTCGGCGATGCGATGATCCTGGATATCGGTCCGAAAACGGCGGAAGAATACGCCAAGGTGATCGAAACCGCGCGCACCGTGGTCTTTAACGGACCGATGGGTGTTTACGAGAAAGCGCCGTATCAGAACGGAACGAAAGTCGTGGGCGACGCAATCGCGCGCGCGACCGAGAACGGCGCGATCAGCGTGGTCGGCGGCGGCGACGCGGCGGCCGCCGCGCACGAGCTGGGCTTTGCCGACAAAATGACGCACGTGAGCACGGGCGGCGGCGCGACCCTCGAGTTCCTCGAAGGCAAGTCCCTGCCGGGCGTTGCGGCTCTCGAACATCAGCCGGGTTCCAACTAATGGCGGCGCGGCGGCTCGTTGCCGGCAATTGGAAGATGTTCAAAACCGCCGACGCGGCGGTCGCGTTCGTCGACGCGTTTCTGCCGCTGCTGCCGATGATTCCCGAGAACATCGACATCGTTCTGTGCCCGCCGTTTACCGCGCTCGACGCGGTCGCGCGGCGGCTGCGCGGCCACGATCGGGTTGCCCTCGGCGCGCAGAACATGCATTGGGAATCGAGCGGCGCGTTCACCGGCGAGATCGCGCCGCCGATGCTGACCGATCTCGGCGTTCGCTACGTGATTCTCGGGCACTCCGAACGGCGCCAGTATTTCGGCGAGACCGACGAAGCGGTGTGCAAAAAGACGATCGCCGCGCTGACCCACGGTTTGACGCCGATCGTCGCCGTCGGCGAGACGCTTGCCGAGCGCGACGCGGGCCTCGCACACGAACGCGTCGTTTCGCAGACCCGAGCGGCGCTTCACGGCCTTGCGCCGGACGCGCTCGCACACGTGGTGCTCGCCTACGAACCGGTGTGGGCGATCGGGACGGGACGCAACTGCGAGGCCCTCGACGCCGATGCGATCATGCAGGCGATTCGCACGAGCATGCACGGCTTGACGAACGTGCCGATCCTCTACGGCGGGAGCGTCAAACCCGAGAACGTTCCGCTCTACGTCGCGCAACCGAACATCGACGGCGCTCTGGTCGGCGGCGCGTCGCTCGATCCCGAAGGGTTTGCCAATTTGCTGCGGGCCGCGTGCGAAGGACGTTGCGATGCCGTATAAACCCGTCGTGCTCGCCGTGCTCGACGGTTGGGGATGCAGCGACGATCGACACGGTAACGCGATTGCGGCCGCAGCGCTCCCGCATTGGCGCGCGTTTTTCGAGCGGTATCCGTGGACGACGCTCGAGGCGAGCGGCGAAGCGGTCGGGCTGCCCAAGGGCATCATGGGCAATAGTGAAGTCGGCCACATGAATCTCGGCAGCGGACGCGTCGTGCCGCAGGGTCTCGTGATCATCGACGCCGACATCGCGTCGGGCGACTTCAAGAACAACGGCGCGCTCAACGCGTGCTTGGACCAGGTGAAACGAACCGGCGGAACGCTGCACTTGATGGGGCTGCTCTCCGACGGGCAGGTGCACAGCTCGCTCGTGCACGTGCTCGCCCTTATCGACGCGGCGGCCGCCGCGGACGTGCCGCTCGCGTTGCACGCGTTCCTCGACGGCCGCGACACGCCGCCCCGTTCCGCGCAAGCGTATCTCGCGACGATTGAGGAGCGGCTCGCGAAGCGCGGACGGACGGGCGCGATCAAGACGGTGACCGGACGCTACTACGCAATGGATCGCGACAAACGTTGGGAACGCACGGAGGTCGCCTACGATGCGATCGCACGCGCGAAAGCCGCCTATCGTGCGGATAGCGCGCGGTCGGCCGTCGATGCCGGATACGCGCGCGGCGAAGATGACGAGTTCGTTAAGCCGACGCTCGTGGGTGGCGGCCAAGCGGTGCGCGACGGCGACGCGTGCATCTTCTTCAACTTCCGCCCAGATCGCGCGCGTCAAATGACGCTGGCGTTTAGCGACCCGGCGTTCGATGCATTCGGCGTAGAGCGCTACCGCGATCTGCTCTTCGCAACGATGACTAAGTACGACGAAACGTTTACCAATCCGGTGCTCTTCGGCCCGCGCCCGCAGTTCGAGACCTTCGGTGAGATCCTCTCGCGCGCCGGTTTGCGCCAGCTGCGTCTCGCCGAGACCGAGAAGTACGCGCACGTGACCTACTTTTTTAACGGCGGTCGCGAAGACACGTTCCCCGGCGAGGACCGCGAACTGATAGCGTCGGACCGGACGGTCGCCACGTACGATCTCGCGCCGGCAATGAAAGCGCGCGAGATCACGGACTTCGCCGTCGCGAAGATTCAGGCGATGGCATACGACGCAATCGTCATGAACTACGCGAACGCCGATATGGTCGGGCACACCGGAAAGTGGGAGCCGACGATCGAGAGCGTGCAGATTCTCGACGCGTGTCTGCAGCGGCTCGCCGATGCGGTGCTCGCGGCGGGCGGGCTGCTCGCAATCACCGCCGATCACGGCAACGCCGAAGCGAAGCTCGACAAAGACGGGAACCCGCTGACCGCACATACGACCAACCCCGTGCCGCTGATTCTAATCGGCAACGGTATTGAGGGAGCGCTGCGTCCCGGCAAACTCGGCGACGTCGCGCCGACGCTGCTGCAGCTCATGGGGTTGCCGGTTCCCGCGGTTATGACGGGCGAGAACCTCTTTACACCGGCGGAAACGGCCGCACGATGAACGCGCTGGAGCTAGCGCACGACGTTGACGTGCTCGCACGCGCGACCGGGGGTGAGATCGACGTTGCCATCGTTCTGGGCAGCGGGCTCTCCGACGCGCTTTCGCAGCACGCGTCGTTCGCGCGCGTGCCGTACGCGCAGTTGCGCGGCATGCCGCAAGCGCCGTTGGCCGGCCATGCCGACGAAGCGCTCGTCGGAAGCTGGCACGGAAAACGCGTGCTCGCCTTCGCCGGACGCGTGCACCTCTACCAGGGTTTTACGGCGGCGCACGTCACGTACAACGTCGCGCTTGCCGCGGCTTGCGGCGCCAAAACGCTGATCCTGACGAATGCGGCGGGCGGGCTCAATCCGCAGTTCGCCGCAGGCGACCTCATGCTGGTTGCCGATCATATCAACCTCACCGGGACGAACCCGCTCGTCGGCGATGCATCGCCCGACCCGTTCGTCGATATGGCCGACGCATACTCGCCGCGCCTGCGCGCGATCGCACGCGCGAGCGACGACGGTGCCGAGCGTCCTTTGCACGAGGGCGTCTACGCGGGGCTCGTGGGGCCGTCGTACGAAACGCCGGCCGAAACGCGGTATCTGCGGACGATCGGCGCGGATGCGGTCGGCATGTCGACGGTCCTCGAAACGATCGCCGCACGGCAGCGCAAGCTCGAAGTTCTCGGTATCAGCCTCATCACGAACGTGGTGGGTGCGCCGGAAATCTCACACGCCGAAGTAACCGCAGTCGCCCGCACGAGCGCCCCCCGCCTAGCCAACATCATCGCCGGCGTCATCCACTCCTCGTAACAAAGGAGAGCGCACCGCGCTAGCGCGCGAGTGCTACCCCGTTCAAATCCTCGTGTCGTTTTTTCTTTTGTCATGCTGAGCTTGTCGAAGCATGAGCGTTGTCGAAGCATGAGCTTGACGCGCAAAAGTGCGTTCGGGGCGTCGCCCTTCGACAAGCTCAGGGTGACAAAGGAGAGCGCGCCGCTAGCGCGAGTGCAACCCCGTTCAGATCCTAGCGTCGCTTTTCTTTTGTCATGCTGAGCTTGTCGAAGCATGAGCTTGTCGCGCAAAAGTGCGTTCGGGGCGTCGCCCTTCGACAAGCTCAGGGTGACATAAGGAGAGCGCGCCGCGCTAGCACGAGTGCTACCCCGTTCAGATCCTCGTGTCGCTTTTCTTTTGTCATGCTGAGCCTGTCCAAGCATGAGCGTTGTCGAAGCATAAGCTTGACGCGCAAAAGTGCGTTCGGTGCGTTGCCCTTCGACAAGCTCAGGGTGACATAAGGAGAGCGCACCGCTAGCGCGAGTGCAACCCCCTTCAGATCCTCGTGTCGTTTCTTTTTGTCATGCTGAGCTTGTCGAAGCATGAGCTTGTCGCGCAAAAGTGCGTTCGGGGCGTCGCCCTTCGACAAGCTCAGGGTGACAAAGGAGAGCGCGCCGCTAGCGCGAGTGCAACCCCGTTCAGACCCTCGTGTCGTTTCTTTTTGTCATGCTGAGCCTGTCGAAGCATGAGCTTATCGGAGCATGAGCGTTGTCGAAGCATGAGCCGGTCGCGCAAAAGCGTTCGGGGCGTTGGCCTTCGACAAGGTCAGGGTGACAAGAGGAGCGTTAGCGGCGCGCGGGGGTTGGTTGCGCGGCTTTGGCGCGGGCGGGGTTGGCGGTGCATGGAGGATGCGCGCATTCGTAGCCGGCCATGCGATTACGCGAGCTCACGATCTTCATTCGCATTCCGCAGTACAAACATTTTGGCGCCTGCCACTGTCCCTGTTCGCTCAACGTCATCAACTCCTATGCTCTCTTCTTCGCAAAGGAATGAAGATTTCCGCTCGCGGAAAGGCCCCAATTGCTTGAGTCTTTGGACCCACTATTCCACGCGATAGCTTCCGCTTGCGTCGATACAGACGCGGCGGCCGGCGATTGCGACCGATCGGACGGTGTGGTCCCAGAAGGTGAGAATCCGCACGACGGCCGGCTTGATGCGGGCCAATAGGGCGCGCGTGCGTTGCGAAACGGAGAGCGCGTCTTTTACCCACGGCGGGTGTTCGCGGGGAAGCGGCGGCGTCTCGAGTTCGTCCTCCGGTAGGATCGGGAAGACGTACGGCGCCGGTTGGATCGGTGCGTAGAGTGCGCCGGCGGCCGGATCGGATTCAATGCGCGGTTGGAGCATGCAGGTGCTTTCGGAGATTCCGCAGCGCGGCTAGATGCAATTGCGACGCGCGTTGCGGTGAGATCGACATGCGAGTGCCAATTTGATGGAGCGTAAGGTCGCCGAGATAGTGCAGTTCCATCAACGTTCGCTGACGCGGCGGCAGCGAGCCGATCGCACCGCGCACCACCGCCTGCTCGGCGCGCTCGCCGACGATCGCTCCCGGGTCGGCGCCCCAATCGCCGGCGAGGGTTTCGCCGGTTGGAAGCGGGCCGTCGAGCGAGAGCGGCGTGTAACGATACGCGTGCGCGGTCGCGCGCTGTAGCGCCGGCCGGCGGCGCTCCATCTCGCGCTGCGTCGGCAACGATCCGGATTCGGTGGCGATCGCGTACCGTTCGCGCTCGGCCTCACGCACCTCGCGGCGTACGCGTTCGGAGACGGGGTCGAGCCGGCGCAGGCCGTTGAGCATCGCGCCGGCGACGATGCGCCCCGCGTATTGCTCGATCCGCGGACCGCGCGTCGGATCGAACGAATCGACCGCGCGAATCAAGCCGACGCTGCCGTCGCCGATCAAATCATCCAGATCGCTGCCGGGCACCATCCGCTGCACGCGGCGTGCGATCGTCCGAACGAGCGGAAAGAGCTCGCGAATGCGGGCTTCCCGTTCCTCGCCGCTACTCGACATGGCTCCTCGCAAGCGCCGTCGCGATTAATGCGGCGAACCCACCGGCGTCGTGCTCGGCGATCGTTCGCGCGCACGCGCCGAGCGCGACCTCGCCGAATTGCCCGAACGCGCCCTGCATCGGAGCTAGTACGCGTTCGAGCATCACCGCTTCGAACTGCGCGCCGAGGCGTTGCGCGACGCGGCTATCCACGCGTACAAAATGCAGACCCATGCCAAGACGTTAACAGCCGATCGTTGCCGGAAGATTGCGTCGTTATTACAAATGTGTGCGCCGCGGTTTCGAATGAATATCGAAACCCGCGCCGGGGCAGACGTCTAGAGCTGCACGCCGTTGGCTGTGCATACGAAGTGCAGATCGATGCAGAGAAAGACCCACTCCCGCAAATGAGGGAGTCGGACGTTTAGGCCCAGTATAGTCGAATCATGCAGAAGACGATCGCTGCCCTGGTACTGTTAGCGATGACCGTAACATCTGTCGGCTCCGCGTCGCAGAACGACGTTAACAAGATCCGATCGCTACGGCTCGAGAACAACCGGGCGATCGAGTCACACAACGTTACGCTAATGAAACGCGCATGGACTCACACAATTCGACTCA
>DATBTN010000006.1 GCA_036559195.1 Candidatus Baltobacteraceae bacterium | reverse complement strand
TTCCAGGCCGGGAATATCCGAATGACCGGGAGGCGGCGGATACAAGCCCTTTCGCTGGATAACGTCGGCGCGCGAAACGCCGGCGGCTTCAACCGCAACGAGCAGTTCGCCGTTGCCGGGACCGGGCGTCGGGCGTTCCACGACTCGCAACACGCCGGCGTCGCCGGACTCGGCGATCTCAACAACTCGCATGCTCTCCTCCTACCCGTGCGGTGCCAGAAACATCGCGTCTCCGAACGAAAAGAACCGATACTCGCGCGCGACCGCTTCGGCGTACGATGCGAGCATACGCTCTCGACCGGCGAACGCGCTTACCAAGACCAGCAGCGTCGACTGCGGCAGGTGAAAATTGGTGATCAACGCGTCGACGACCCGAAACGTGAAGCCCGGAGTAATGAAGATTGCCGTCTCGCCCGGACCCGCGCGCAGCGCCCCGCAGGCCGCAACGTTTCCTTCCAGCGCGCGCATGACGGTCGTTCCCGCGGCGATCACGCGCCGGCCCTCGCGTTTCGCGCGATCGATCGCGGCGACGGTCGCCTCGGGGATCGCGTACGACTCGCCGTGCATGTGGTGATCCTCGAGACGCTCGCCCTGCATCGGGCGGAACGTTCCCAGCCCGACGTCGAGCACCAGCTTCACGATCTCCACGCCGCGCTCCACGAGCGCATCGAACACTTGCGGCGTAAAATGCAGCGAGGCGGTCGGCGCCGCGACGCTGCCCGGCTCGCGCGCGAAGATCGTTTGATAGCGCAGCTGCGCTTCGTGCGAATCGTTATGAATGTAGGGCGGCAGCGCCAGCGTGCCGGCGCGTTCCAAAAACGCTTCAAACGGGAGGGTCAATCGAAACTCGAGTTCGCGTACGCCCTCCTCGAGCACGCGCAGCACGCGCGCTTCGCCGAGCTCGCCAAAGAGCACTCGGTCCCGTTCGTGCATCTTGCGTCCCGGCTTTACGAGCGCGAGCCAGCGCGAGGCGCGGGCGTCGTAGCGCGGCATCTCGGAGGGCCGCAGCAGCAGTACTTCGATGCGTCCGCCGCTCGGCCGCGTGCCGAAGATCCGCGCGGCAATCACGCGCGTCTCGTTGAGAACGAGGACGTCGCCCGCGCGCAGGTAGGCGGAGAGATCGCGAAAATGCGCGTGCTCGATATCGTCGCCGCGCACGACCATCAGACGCGCCGCATCGCGCGGCGACGCCGGCGCCTGCGCGATGAGCTGTGGCGGCAGGGCGAAGTCGTAGGCGGCGGTTAGCCGGTCGTCGCGAGCCGTTTGCGTTCGATTTCGAGAAAGGTGAGCAGCCGTTTGCGGTCGTCTTCCGCGATGTCGAGGAAGAGCACGCCGACGTGGTACGTATTCGGATCGACGGCCCGAATCCAGCGCACTTCGCCGCGCAGCATCAGAAAAGGATTGCGCTTCATCGTAAACGTGTATTTGGTGCCCTTCGGCAGATACTGATCGGCGATGACGCGCATCCCCGTCTCGGCGATATCGGCGACCGCGCCGCGAAAGAGCATCGACGAAATGCGATCCTCGACCACGACGTCGATATACTTACGCAAGCGAACGCCGGTCATTCGCTTGTCGTCGGGGTACCCCGAAGCGCTCGAAGGCTCGTCAGTCATGACCCACCGTCGTACCCGGAAAATAGAGTGCGAGGATGTCGCGAGCGGAACCGCCGGAGTTGGCCAATCCGCGCGCGCCCCACTGACACAGGCCCACGCCGTGTCCGAGGCCGCCGCCGTCGATCGCGATCGTCGCTTGCGCTTGCGCCGCGTCGAGACCCACGCCGCGCACGAGCAGGCTCGGAACCACGCGCGAGCCCAACTTGCTGCGGAACTCTGCGGCTTTGATTTGCACGGAGCCCGCGTCGCCCTCGATGCGGAAAAAACGCGCGCGCCCGCTCGGATCGGTTTGATCGACGGCGATGCGTTGGAGCGTACCGATGGAGGCGATGCGGTCGGCAAAGGCGCCGCGCACCCGATCGAGCGCGACCGATTCCGTCCATCGATACCACGGCGAATCGGTGCAGTACGTGCAGGTCACGCCGCCGAGATACGCGATCGGCGCACCGTTCCACGCATCCGACGATGCTTCCGTATGACCGCCGCAGCACGACGAATACATGATTTGCGCAAACTCGTCCCCGAAGCGCAAGACGTGGCCGGCGGTGTCGTCGACCGCGGCGGTCGTTGCGGGGGACTCGGCATCTATGCCCGTGTAGACTTGATCCGCCTCGGAAGGGACGACGTCGTAGTCGCGATTGGGATTGCTGCGCCCGAGCACGTAGGTGCGCGCGGCGATCGCTTGCGCGCGCAGCGCTTCCGCGGGCCAGCTGCGGGGCATCTCGCGCGAGACGACGCTGTAAAGATACGCTTCGAGCGGGACGACGCTGACGACGCGGCCGTCCGGCGTCGACGTGAAGGAGCCGCGATACCGGCGCCCTTCGTAGAGGAAGCTCTCCGCATCGACCGGTTGTGCCGATCCGCGACCGAGCAGGACGCGCAGCGATTGCACGTCGGATTGGACGGCCGGATCCGACTGCGGCGCGGCCGCTAGAACGAACGGCATTCCCGCGGCGGCAAGTAAGAAGCGCCGGCGTTGCATCACAGCAAACGTTCCTGTTGACCGGACGCGGTGCCTTTGAGGCCGAGATGACGGTACGCGGCGGGCGTGGCTTTGCGGCCGCTGGCGGTGCGGATCACGAAGCCCGTCTTGAGCAGATACGGTTCGACGACATCTTCGAGCGTCTCCGCATCTTCCGTCAACGTCGCGGCGATCGCGGCCATGCCCACGGGTCCGCCCCCGTACTGTTCGACGATCGTGCGCAGGAACGCGCGATCCAAGCGGTCGAGGCCCAGTTCGTCAACGCCTTCGCGTTCGAGGGCTTCGTCTGCAACGGCGCGCGTGATGTGCCCCTGCGCGCGAACCTCGGCAAAATCGCGAACGCGGCGCAGCAGACGGTTGGCGATTCGCGGCGTTCCGCGGCTGCGCGCCGCAATCGTCTGCGCGCCTTCGTCGTCGATCGGCACTCCTAACACCTCCGAGGAACGCAGGACGATGCGTTTGAGTTCGTCCACGCCGTAGTAGTCGAGGTGGTGCATGATGCCGAATCGCTCGCGCAGCGGCGCGGAGAGCATGCCGGCGCGCGTCGTCGCACCCACGAGCGTAAATCGTTTGAGCGGCAGCTTCAGCGTCTTCGCATAGGCGCCGCGATCCACGACGAAATCGATCTGATAGTCCTCCATCGCCGGATAGAGAAACTCTTCGACGACCCGGCCGAGGCGATGGATCTCGTCGATGAACAGAATATCGCCTTCCTCGAGCGCCGTGAGAATGCCGACGAGGTCCTTCGGCTTCTCGAGGGTCGGTCCGCTCGTCGGCCGCAGCGCGCGTCCCATGTCTTTGGCGATGAGCGCGGCGAGCGTCGTTTTTCCAAGTCCCGGCGGACCGTAGAACAAGATGTGCTCGAGCGGTTCGTCGCGTTTGCGCGCCGCGTCGATCGCGATCTTCAAGTTTTCGACGACCGTCGTCTGCCCCACGTACTCATCGAACGAGCGCGGCCGCAACGATGCCCCGTATACCTCGTCCTCGAGCGTATCCCCCGGATCGAGTACCCGCTCCGCGTCATCGCGAGCCTGCAGGACGTCGTCGGGTCCGATCAGTCTTTTGCGCGCGTCGCTCATGCGTTAGCGAGCGCTTTCTGGCGATAGATCTCGGCCAACAGCGTCTCGGCATCGGCAATCTGCGGTGCGGCTTCGAGCGTTTTGCGGATCATCGCCTCGGCTTCGGCGCGCTTGTACTCGAGCTGCAGGAGCACCGCGAGCGCTTCGTCGGCAAAGCCGGGGATCGCGGCCGACACCGCGGCCGGCGCGTCCTGAATTAAGAGAAACTTGGTCACCTTGCCTTGCAGTTTTGCGACGATATCGCGCGCCTTCTGCTGGCCGATGCCGGGCAGCGTTTTTAGAAAAACGTGATCGCCGCGATCGATGGCGCCCGCGATGCGCGCCATCGGCTGCGAGAAGGCGCGCGCGGCCGAACGCGGACCGATCGATGCGACCGAGATCAGCGCTTCGAAGAACTCGCGTTCGATCGCGTTGCTGAATCCGTAAAACGTGAACCGGCCCGTGTTGCCTTCCATGTTCAGTACCGCATGAACCTCGAGGGCGACCTCCGCACCCGGCGCGACCGAAATCTTCTCCGCAACGCAAGGCGGCAGAACGATTTCGTAAGCGAGACCGCCCGCATCGAGCACGACGCTCGAATCCAACCGTTCGACCAGGCTGCCGCGGATGCGTGAAAACATCTACGCCAACCTGCGCAGAACGGACGGCAGCCGCTCTTCGTGTTCGTAGAGGTTGAGAAAGGCCAATGCGAGCGCCAACGCATCCGAGACGTCGTTGGGTTCGGGCCGGCGCCGCAGTCCGAGCATCTCCGTTACCATGTGATTGACTTGCTCCTTACGCGCCGCGCCGGAACCCACGAGCGAACGTTTGACGAGCGAGTGGCCGAGCGTTCGTACCGGAACGTCGTGCTGCGCCCCGGCTAAACACAGCACGCCCCGCGCGTGACCCATCATGATTGCCGTGAGCGGATTTTTGTACGTCGAGTAGAGCTCCTCGATCACGATCCATTGCGGGCGCGTCGCCGCAACGACGTCGCTGATTCCGGCGTGCAGGTCGCGCAAACGCATCTCGAGCGTCCCGCTCGTCTTGGGTGCGATCACGCCGCCTTCGATCAGCCGCGCGCGATTCCCCGACTGCTCGATCACGCCATAGCCCGTGACTCGCAGTCCTGGGTCGATTCCCAGAATCCGCAGGCTCACGGCGTCGGCTGGCCGGCGTTGTTCACGATGAGGTTGACGGTCGCGCCCGGACTGGTCTGCGTTCCGGCCGCCGGCTCGGTCCGCACGAGCTTCCCGTCGGCGCCTTCCGCGATATAGGTGACGTTGCCCGGAGCGTATCCCGAGGCTTGCAGCAGGGCCCGCGCGGCGTCGAGCGTCATGCCGTCGGTATCGGGAACGGCGCCCGGAACCGAGAGATAGATCGTGACGGGAGAACCGCGCGGGGCGCTCTGGCCGGCCGGCGGGTCTTGGCGAATGACCTGGCCGTTCGAGGGATCGTTCGGGCTGATTTGATAGTCGAGTTTCACCGTAAAGCCGGCCGCCGTTAGGGCTTGCGTCGCTTCGTCCTGCGCTTTGCCGGTCACGCCGGTTACCGGCGCGAGGTCGCCGCCGCTGCTGACCGTTACGTGCACCGTGCTGCCGCGCGTGCTGAGCGTTCCGGCCGCGATATCTTGCCCGGCGACGACGTTGGGCGGAATGTTGCTGATCGGCTGCTGGGTGGCATCGAGGGTGAAACCATCCTGCTTGGCGAGGCGCTGCGCGTCGCTAAGCTGCATCGTCACGAAGTTCGGCATCGAGACCGGCTGCGGGCCGTCGGAGACGACGAGCGCGACGGTCGAGTTTTCATGAATCTGCGTTCCCGGCGCGGGCTTCTCGGCGATGATGCTGTCTTTCGGAACGCTGCCGCTAAACGCGTGCGTCAGCTTGACCGCGAACTTTTTCCCCTGCAGATCCTGCTGCGCGTCGTGCAGCGTGTATCCGATCACGTTCTGCAGCCCAAACGTCGGCAATCCGTTGCTAACGAAGAGCGTGATAAACGTACCGGGCGCGACTTGCGAGCCGGGTTGCCGATCTTGGCTGATGACCGTGTTTATGGGATCGGCGTTGCTGGGCTGGCGCTTGACGTGCACGTTGAGGTGAGCGTTGACGATCGCTTGCTGCGCCTGCGTGTCGAGCATGTGCGAATAGTCGCCGACCTTCACGGTCGCTACCAACGGGTTGCTCAGCGAATGCCCGAACAAAAAGTACCCGAGCGCGATCGCCAGCACGAGCGCGCCGCTCAGTATCGCGACGATCCGGCCGCCGCTGCGCGAGCGGCGCGCTTCATCGTCGCCAATCGAGGTGTAGGAATAATCGGGCAGCCGCGACGGGCGCGGCGGCGGTTGGGGGGCGCCGACGGCGCGAAACATCTGCGTCGGCGCATCGTCCATCGTTTCGTAGGCGGCGAACGCCGGGCGTTCGCGGGCCTCGCGCAGCGCCGACGCGACTTCGCTAGCGGACGCGAAGCGATGCTCGGGATGTTTTTGCAAGAGCTTGTTGACGATCGCGGCCAGGGCCGGGCTCACGCCAATACCCTCGGTATCGAGCGTCGGTACGGGATCGCTGATGTGTTTGAGCGCTACCGTGACGGGCGACTCGCCCGTGTAGGGCAGCTTGCCGGTCAACATCTGATAGAGCACGATGCCGACGCTGTAGAGATCGGAGCTTTCGCGCAGCTCGTGCCCTTGCGCTTGCTCGGGGGAAAGGTAAAAGACGCTGCCCATGACGAGTCCGGGTTTGGTCATCGCCATGGTCTGTTGCGAAACCGCGCGCGCGATGCCGAAATCCGAAAGCTTGACGACGTCGTCTTTCGTGACGAGGATGTTGGCCGGCTTGATGTCGCGATGGAGCAAACCCTGGCGATGCGCGAACGCGAGGCCGTTACAAATCTGCGCGGCGTAATCGATCGCTACCGGTTCGGGAAGCTTGCCGTCGGCGGCGATAATCTCGGCAAGCGATGGACCGTCGATGAGCTCCATCACGATGAAATAGGTATCGTCTTCGCGTCCCACGTCGTACGTGTTCACGATGTTGGGATGCGAGAGCCGCGCGGCGGATTCGGCTTCCTGATAGAAGCGCCGCACGAATTCCTCGTCGCTGGCATATTGCTCGCGCAGCACCTTGATCGCGACGCGGCGGCGCAGAAGCGTATCGGTTCCGCAGTACACGGTCGCCATACCGCCTTCGCCGAGCTTGCTGTCAAGCCGGTAGCGGTTGTTAAAGATGTGTTGTTCGATCAACTCCGTACGCTCTGTAGTGCTACTCGTAAAACATTGCGCGCGATCGGCGCGGCCACCGCCGCACCATACCCCGCATTCTCCACCACGATGGCCACCGCGATTCGCGGATTCTCCGCCGGCGCGAAAGCCACGAACCAGGAGTGCGCCCGCCCCGACGGGTTGGTTGCCGTCCCGGTTTTTCCGGCAACCGTCACGCCCGAAATCTGCGCGGCGGTTCCCGTTCCGCGCTCGACAACGGCCACCATCATCTTCTTGACGTTGGCGGCCGTATCCGCCGATACCGGGCTAGCGAGCGTCGTGCCGCTGAAACTGCTCGAGGGAATTCCCGCTCGCACGACCTGGCGAACGATATAGGGGCGCGGTTCGTTTCCGCCGTTGGCGATGGTCGAGCCGATCAGCGCCATCTGCAGCGGCGTCATCAGTAACGCTCCCTGGCCAAACCCCATCTGGGCGAGTTCGCCGGGGACGATCGAGTCTTTCGCCGGGACGCGGTCGGTCGAGGCGGGCAGCTGCGTATCGAGCGGCGCGCCGATGCCCCAGCGATCGAGATACTGGTAAAACGTGTCCACGCCCATTTTGAGCGCGATTTGTCCGAAGTCGACGTTGCTCGAGAGGGCGAAAGCGCCCGTGAGATCCTGCGTCCCGGTCACTTCGCTCTCGTCGTTGTGCAGCGTGAAATTGCCGACCGTGAGATAGCCGGGATCCGAGAAGGTCGAATCCATCGTGACGACGCCGGCATCGAGTGCGGCGGCCGCGGTGAAGATCTTAAACGTCGAGCCCGGTGGATAGAGGCCGTCGGTCGCGCGATTGAGCAGCGGACTCTGAGGATCGTGGTTGAGGCTTGCAAACGTCGCCGCCAGCGCGTTGGGATCGAAACTCGGCACGCTCGCGATGGCGAGGATCGCCCCCGTGCGCGGATCGAGCACGACGCCGGCCCCGCGCGAGTGCGCGTCGAGCTGCGCGAAGAGCTCCGCCTGGATCTGCGGGTCGATCGTGGTGACCACATCCGCGCCGCGCTCCACGAGGCTCTTGCCGGAGAGCGCGGCGGCCAGGTCGCCGAGTTGCGCGCCCAGGTCGCCGTTCGATTCGGGCGGCGTGAGCGCGCGATCGTACGCATCTTCGATACCGCTCGTGCCGTAGCGTGCCGACACGTAGCCCACGGTTTGCGCGAGCGACGATCCCAGCGGGTAGACGCGCTTGCCGTGCAGCGTCTGCGCGAGCACGGTTCCATCGCTTGCTAAAATGCGCCCGCGGTAGTTGTCGAGCAATCCGTGGCGCGGATTATAGGCCTTCGACGCCAAGGCCGGTCCTTTGACCACTTGCACGTAGAATTGCCGTACGACCAGCAGCCCGAAAAGAATCGCAAAGATCGTGCCGATCCGGGCGATCAGACGATCGTTCACGCCTCGCGCTCGCGCAGCAGCGTGAAACCGTCGGGCGAGCGGACGGCGAGATGGGGCCGGTTCGCGTCGTTTTCCATCAGCAGGTTGATCGCCGCGTGCGCCGAGGCTTCGTCCACGCCATGCAGGCCGAGGATCACGTCGACGCCCAGTTCCTCAAGCAGCGGCGGTGCCACGTACGCGCCGGTCGGGAGCGTTTCGAAATGGCGCGCTTCGTACGGTCCGTTGCGCCACGGGCCGCGTTTACCAAAGACCGTTTTATGATAGTCCCAGGCGCAGAGCTGGCGGTCGCCCCAGCGAAAATGATCGCGCACGCACAAACGGCGGCAGGTCGCGCATTGCACGATCGCTTCGGGCGGATGCGCGAGCGCCTCGCCCACGTCCGCCGGGCAGTCTTCGATATTGAGCACGATCGCCTCGTCTAAGACCTCGGGCGGTTCGGCGTGCCACCGCGTGCGCGCGAGCAGGTCGACGTCGTGCATCGGCGCGACGAACGAGCGCTCGTCGCTCGAAGGAAACGTTTGATCGATCCAATCGAGCAGGCTCACCGCGGCGATCTGCACGTTTTGCCACGTATCGCCTACGACGGAACCGATCGGCGTCATCGCAAGCGGCACCAATCGCGCCGTCACCATATTGCGCTCCGGTCGCAGGCTGCTCGCGAACGCAAGCGTATTCGCGTTGCCGCCCAGGATGAGCGCGCGCGGTTCTACCTCGGCGTTCGGGCGCATCGATACTCTTGCAGCGTTTGGGGCGGGCCCGCCGTGTTTTCGAGCGCTTCCGCCAGAGCGCGGGCCGTATCCAGACTGGTCAGACACGCGATACTCGCTTCGACCGCAGCGCGGCGAATCTTGTAGTTATCGGATATTTCACGCTGCCCGGTGGCGTCGTTGATCACGAGATCGACGCCGCGCGCGTGGATGAGATCGAGCACGTGCGGCGATCCGTCGGCGATCTTGTTCACGAATTCGCACGCGATGCCGTGCGATTCGAGGTAATCGCGCGTGCCGGGCGTCGCAATGATCGTGTGTCCCAGATCGGCGTACCGGCGCAGGATCGGAATCGAGGCTTCCTTCTCTTCATCCGCGATCGAGACCAGAATCTTGCCGCCGCTTCCCGGCAAGCGGATCCCGGCGCCGATGAATCCCTTACGCAGCGCACCCGCGAAGCGCTCGTCGATGCCGAGCACTTCGCCGGTCGATTTCATCTCCGGCCCGAGGATCGTTTCGACGCCGCGCATTTTGGCAAATGAGAAGACCGGAATCTTGACGACCACGAACGGGGCCCGCGCCGTGAGACCGGTGCCGTACGGCATGTCGCGTAACCGTTCGCCGAGCGCGATGCGCGTGGCGGCGGCGACCAGATTGACGCCCGTCGCCTTTTGAATAATCGGGACGGTCCGGCTCGCGCGCGGGTTCGCTTCGATGATGTAGAGCTGCCCTTCGTGCACGACGAATTGGATGTTGATGAGGCCGCGAATCTGCAGTTCGCGCGCGATCGCGGTCGTCACCTCGACGATTCGCCGTTCCATCGCATCGTCGATCGTCTGCGTCGGGTAGACGCTGATCGAATCGCCGGAGTGAATGCCGGCGCGCTCGATGTGTTCGAAGATTCCCGGGATGAGAATGTCCTCGCCGTCGAAGACGGCGTCCACTTCGAGTTCGAGCCCGCGCAAGTACTTATCGACCAGCAGCGGTGCGTCGGGCAGAATCGGCGGAGCCGACTCCGCGTACGACGCGAGTTGTCCTTCGTTGTAGACGACTTCCATGCCGCGTCCGCCCAACACGTACGAGGGCCTCACCAGCACGGGGAAACCCAACTCACGTGCGATCGCGCGCGCCTCGCGGAAACTCCTAGCCGCCTTGCCTTCGGGCCGTGCGACGCCTAACCGGCTCAGTGCGGCGTCGAACTTCTCGCGATCTTCAGCCATCGCCAAGCTCGCGCGATCGCTGCCGATGATCCGCACGCCGCGGCGCTCGAGTTCGTCGGCGAGATTGATCGCGGTCTGACCGCCGAACGCCAGCATCACCCCGCGAGCGTTCGTCGCACGGTAAGCCGCTTCGACTTCATCGGCGCCCGGGGGCTCGAAAATCAGCACGTCGGAGATGTCGAAATCGGTGGAAACCGTCTCCGGATTGTTGTTGATGACGACCGCCGAACGGCCCGCTTCGCGCAGCGCCCAGGCCGCATGCACGCACGAATAGTCGAACTCGATCCCTTGTCCGATGCGGATCGGGCCGCTGCCGACCACGACGACCGCTTCGCGCGGGGTGGGGCGCATCTCGTCGGTTTCACCGTACGAAAGATAGTAGTACGGCGACTTCGCCGGAAACTCGGCGGCCGCCGTGTCTACCATGCGAAACGCCGGTACGACGTCGTCGCCGTTGGGTTCGAGCAGGCGCAGGGAGGCGCGCGAATACCCGCATTCCAGCGCGCGTCGCGCGTCCCCCGTACCGTCGCGAAACGACGCTTCGAGCGCGACGAGTTCGGCGATTTCGTGCAGCCAAAATGGATCGATCGCGGATCGCCGCGCGATCTGCTCGATGGCGATGCCGCGGCGCAGCGATTCGGCGATCGCGAAGAGCCGCTCGTGCGTCGGGCGCGCGATGACCGCATCGAGTTCCGCGTCGCTCCAACCGGCAAGCGCGGTTCCGGTCAGCGTCTCGCGCTTGAGGTCTAGCCCGCGAACGGCTTTCATCAACGCCGCTTGCAGCGTTCGGCCGATCCCCATCGCTTCGCCCGTCGATTTCATTTGCGTGCCGAGATGCGTGTCGGCAAGCGGAAATTTATCGAACGGCCAGCGCGGAATCTTTACCACGACGTAATCGAGCGTCGGCTCGTAGGCGGCTTTCGTGACGCCGGTCACCGGATTGGAGATCTCGTCGAGCGTTTGCCCGAGCGCGATGCGCGCGCTGATCTTGGCGATCGGATATCCCGTCGCTTTGCTCGCCAGCGCCGAACTGCGCGAAACGCGCGGGTTGACTTCGATGATGCGGTACTCGCTGCTGGTCGCGTGCAGCGCGAATTGGATGTTGCAGCCGCCTTGCACGTTAAGCGCGCGAATCACGTTGAGGCTCGACGAGCGCAGCATCTGGTATTCGAGGTCCGAAAGCGTCTGCGATGGAGCGACCACGATCGAATCGCCCGTGTGAACGCCGACCGGATCGATGTTCTCCATGTTGCAGACGATGATGCAGTTGTCGGCGTTGTCGCGCAGGACTTCGTACTCGACTTCTTTCCAACCGAGCAGCGAGGTTTCGAGCAAGACTTGATGGATGAGGCTCGCCGCCAGGCCGCTCTCGAGCGTCTCGCGCAACTCCGCCTCGTCGTAGACGATCCCGCCGCCCGTTCCGCCCAGCGTATAGGCCGGGCGCACGACGAGCGGGTAGCCGGTCTGGGTTGCGAACGCCACGCCCGATTCGATGTCGGTAACGATGAGCGACTCGGCGACCGGCTCGCCGATTTCGATCATTTTGGCTTTGAAGTGTTCGCGGTCTTCCGCAAGCTTGATCGTGGCGACCGGGGTGCCGAGCAGTTCGACGCCGTGGCGCTTTAAAACGCCGGCTTCGTCGAGTTCGACCGCGAGGTTGAGGCCGGTCTGGCCGCCCAGAGTCGGCAACAGGGCGTCGGGGCGTTCGAGTTCGATGATCTGCTCGATCGAGGCGACCGTCAGCGGTTCGAGGTAGACCGCATCGGCGACCTCGGGGTCGGTCATGATCGTGGCGGGGTTGGAGTTGACGAGGACGACGCGGTGCCCTTCCTCGCGGAGGGCTCGACACGCCTGAACGCCGGCATAATCGAATTCGGCGGCCTGGCCGATGATGATTGGCCCTGACCCGATCACTAGAACGTTCCGTCGCAGCATCCTAGGCAACCAGGTTTAGGCGACGCTCCGCAGACTCCTGGACGACAAAAGTTGCCGGCGCTTTATTGCTCGCTCGCCTGACCGTTACGGCTGCAGCCGGTGGAGACTCCAAGCATTGCGTTCGCGCACGAATTCGAGACGGTCGTGCATGCGGTTCTTCCGCCCTTGCCAAAACTCGAAGCGCGCGGGGCGCAAGAGATATCCGCCCCACGAATGCGGGCGCGGGACTTCTTCATCGGCAAAGCGTTCGTCGTAGTCGCGCAGGCGGGCGTCGAGCAAATCGCGATTCTCGACGATCTCACTCTGCTCCGAGGCCCACGCGCCCAATCGATGACCGCGCGGGCGCGTGGCGAAGTACGCTTCGGACTCTTCCTCGCTGATGGTTTCGATCGAGCCTTCAATGCGAACTTGACGCTCGAGACGTTCCCAATAAAAAAGCGCGGCGGCATAGGGATTCTCGGCGAGCTGGCGTCCCTTTCGGCTAAAGTAACTGGTGTAAAACACCAGACCGCGCGCATCGAGCCCGCGCAGCAGCACCATACGGGCGCTCGGACGGCCGTCCGCGCCGGCGGTCGAGATCGACATCGCGTTGGGTTCGAGTTGGCCGGCGGCGCTCGCGCCGTCGATCCAGCGCCGCAGCTGTGCGACGGGATCGCGATCGATCGATTCCTCGAGCAGCGCGCCGAGATCGTAGGTGCGTCGCATCGTCGCGACGCTAACCGGCGCGGGTGAATCCGAACGCAGCGCCGCCTGCAGTTCCTCCGGGCGGCCTCCGAACGCGACGAGCAAGCCGTACGCCCGGCTCTCGGGCAATCGCGCGACGGCCGCGAGCAGATGCGAAGAGCTGAGGTAATGGTGGTTATACGCGCGCGCGATTTCAAACGCGCACTCGATCATCTTCTTCCCTTCGGCGCTAAATTCGGTTTCGCGCTCCGGCTGGGTGCGGGGAGCCTCTCCAATCGCAGCCGCGACGCGTTGCGAGGTGACGCCCCGCTCGATCAGCAGCCGTGCGAGCGGCTCCGAACCCTCTGCGAGAATCCCCGCGAGCAGGTGCTCCGAGGCGATCTCCGCGCTGCCCGCGCGCTCGGCGAACTCTTGCGCGAGGACGATGGAACGGCGGGCCGGCTCCGTAAACGGCTCCCACATCGACATGGCTACGGAAACCTCCCTAGGGCGAACCCGATCGCAAATGACGCCAGCATCAGCGCGCCGCCGATCGTCGCGGCGGCCAGCGATGCGTCGACGGTTCGCCGCTCGAAGGTCGTGGTTCGGCCGAGGCGTGCCAGCGCCTGGCGCAATTGCCCGGCGTCGTCGGCTCGAGCGTACGTACCGCCGGTGGCTTGCGCGTAGGCGCGCAGCGCGTCTTCGTCGATACCCGCAACTTGATTCGTGCCGGGAACGAGCGCGCCGTTGTTCGTGCCGATACCGACGGTGTAGAGCACGATATGATCTGCGGCCAGATCCTGCGCCGCGGCCATCGGGTCGACGCCGCGATTGCTGACGCCGTCGGTGATGAGGATCACGACGCGGTGGCCGCGCGGCGGCAACGAGCGCTGCGCGAGCGCGAGCGCGTCGCCGATCGCCGTCGCTCCGTTCGGCAACGGAATTTGATCCAGGCTGCCGCGCGTTTGCGCGCGATCGCTCGAGAGCGGCGCCACCACGTCCGCCGAGGTCGCAAAGGCGATCGCGCCGATCTTGATGCCGGCCGGCGCCCCGTCGATAAAGGCGGCGGCGGCGCTTCTGGCCGCTTCGCCGCGCGTCGGCGCGACGTCGGTGGACGCCATCGAGCCCGACGTATCGATACAGATCATGACGCTGCCGTCTTTGGCCGGCACCCACACGCGCAGATGCGGGCCGCCGAGCGCCGCTGCGAAGACGATGAGTGCGACGAGCCAACCGGCGAAAAGCAGCGCACCGGTGCGAGCCCCGGTCCGCGTAGCCGCAATTAAAAACGGGAGGTTCGAGTACGCGATTTCCGTGCCGGTCTTGCGCCGTTCCAATTGGCGATAGAGCAGCGCGAAGAGCGCGACTGCCAGCAGCGCCAGAACGAGTCGGAACGGATGGCTAAACGTCACGTCAGCCGAAACGCTTCGTAGATCGCGTGCGCGCCGTTCTCCTCGGTAAACGTTCCGACGCGCCAATTGCGCGCGTTCAAGCGCGCGCGCAGCGCCGCCTCGCGATCGCGGACGGCTCGCACGTACCGATTGCGTTCGCGCTTCCCGAGAAACACTCGGTACGATGCGCCGCTCTCTGCGTCGCGCAGACGCACGAAACCGCGCAGCGGGAAGCCGTCGGCCCACGGATCGCGGGCGACGAGCGCCGTGCAGTCGAAGCGCGCGCCCAGCAGCGCGAGCGACTCTTCGTGACGCTCGTCGAGATCGAAGAAGTCGCTCGCGACCAGCAGCGCCGTGCCGCGCGGAAGCGTTGCGAACGCGACCTCAAGGGCCGTCCCTAAATCGAACGCCCGGCCGGGAGCTTCGGCGTGCAGGCACACCGAAGCGCTGCGCGTTCCGCGCAAGCCGACGGGCGCGAGCGGCCCCATACTCGTAATTCGCGCGCATCGGTCGTCGGCAAGGGCGGCGCCGTACCACACGCCGAGCGCTTCACGCGCGCTCGCCAGCAGCGTCCGCCGCCGGCCGACGCGCATCGACGGCGAATCGTCGACGATCGCCGCGAGCGTCAGCGCAACGTCTTCGAGCACCACGCGACTCTGCAGCTCGCCGGTGCGCGCGGTCGCGGCCCAGTCGATGCGGCGCGGATCGTCGCCGGCGACGTATTCGCGCAATTCCACAAACTCGTACCCGTCGCCGCGATACATCGTCGGCGAACCCGCACCGGAATTGCGCGGCCGGTTGCGGCCACGTAAAAGCGCCGTCCGCAGATCGTTCACGGGGCTTTGACGCTCGCGATCAGTTGCGCCACGATCGCTTCGGGGTCGGCGCGCTCCGTTACGATGCGGTAGTTGAACGCGATGCGATGGCGCAGGACCGGCGGAGCGACGGCGCGCACGTCGTCGGGCAAAACGAAATCGCGTCCGTCGATCAGGGCCTTGGCGCGCGAGAGAAAGGCGAGACCCAGCGTGGCGCGCGGGCTCGCCCCGTTGTCGATGAGGCCGCCGTCGGTCTCGCGCGTGGCGGCGACCAGATCGACGATGTAGCGCTTAACTTTGGCATCCAAATGAATCGCCCGCGCCTGCGCGCGCCAGGCGCGTACGTCGTCGAGCGACGCGGCGTCCGCAACGAGCGGCGTCTGCGCCGTCGCAAAGCGTTCGAGGATGCTCGCTTCTTCTTCGCGCGACGGGTAGCCGACGTTGACTTTGAGCAGAAAGCGATCCATCTGCGCGTGCGGAAGCGCGTACGTTCCGTCGGCGTCGAGCGGGTTCATGGTTGCGAGCACGATAAACGGATCCGGCAACGCGTGCGTTTCCAGGCCGATCGTGACCTGGCGTTCCTGCATCGCCTCCAACAGAGCCGACTGCACTTTGGCCGGCGCGCGATTAATTTCGTCGGCCAGCACGACGTTTGCGAAGATCGGTCCGAGCGACGTGGCAAAGTTCGCTTCGCGCTGATCGAAGATGCGCGTTCCCACGATGTCGGCAGGCAGCAGATCGGGAGTAAACTGGATGCGTTTGAACGCGCCTCCGAGCGCGGCCGCGAGGGCGCGGCAGGCGAGCGTCTTCGCAAGCCCCGGCGGTCCCTCGAGCAGCACGTGTCCGTTTGCAATGAGGCCCAGCACCAGTCCCTCGATGACGGCGGTCTGTCCGACAATAGTTTGCGCGAGCGCGTCGATGAGGTGGTGCGGTCGTCGATTCGCCGTCATGTGCGGGTTCTTTCCATCGTGTCGAGCAGTTCGTCTATCGCGGTCTGGAGGTACGCGTCGTTAATGAAAGCCGCGCGCTCGGCCGCGCGCAGCGCGGCGTGCATTCCCGCAAGCGCGGCCCCCGGGTGCTCCAAAGCGTCGGCCAGCGTCTCACCTTCACGCGCGCCGATGGTGGCCCAAAGCTCGCGCCGCACGAGGAGCGCACTCGGGCGCGAACGCGCGGTTCGCAGCGCATCGAGCGCGCGACGAAGCCGTTCCTGCGGCGACTCCGGCGGGGCCGGCGGTACGTCGACCGGGCGCGCAACGGGCGGCGCGGGAGGCGCTTGTAGAAGCGGGCGCCGCAGGCCGAAGAGCGCGACGATCGCTAGTCCGAACGCCAGCGCGACGAGCGCGCTGCTCACGAGCGCGCCGCGTAGTCCGGCCACCGTCGCGCGCGCGCTCGCGACGCCGCCCGTGACCGTGACGTTGAGTTCGTTCGAAAGGAAGCGCTTAGGTTTACCGTCTCGTGCGTCGATTGCGGCGAGCGACGCGCGCGTGAAATGAATCGTGCCGCTCTGGTGCGCGACCAGCGTCAACACCTCGCGATAGTCGGTGCCGCCGGCGCCGGAATTGGTGTGCCGTTCGTCGCCCAGTTCTTCGACGCCGAAAAAATCGGGCAAGGTGATGTTGGGCAGCTCCGCGACGTTTTCGGTGACGTGGAGCGTCACGATGACGTAGAACGGCTGCTCGAGCGGCACGCGCGCGGCGTTGGACGAGAGCGCGAACGAGGTTACGTGCAATCGCTGCAGCGGCAAGGCTTGCGCTCGGCTCGCGCCGAGCATGATCGTGACGACGAGCGCGCCGAGCGCTCTAGACCAAGCCCGCGCTCTCAAGCCACTGTGCGAAGAGGCGCCGCGCGTCGTAGGGTCCGGGCGAGGCCTCGGGGTGGAATTGCACCGCCGCGATCGGCAAGTTGCGATGGCGAAACCCTTCGTTGGTTCCGTCGTTCAGGTTGACCATCGTCTGTTCGAGGTTGGCCGGCAGCGATGTCGCATCGACGGCGTAGCCGTGATTGTGTGCGGTCACGAGTACTTCGTTTCGCTGGATGTCCTTGACCGGCTGGTTCCCGCCGCGATGACCGTAGGGCAGTTTGAACGTGCGCGCCCCGCACGCGAGTGCGAGCAGCTGATGGCCCAAGCAAACGCCGTAGAGCGGCGTTTTTTCGAGTAAGTCGCGCAGCGTTTCGATCGTCCCGGGTAAGTCCGTTGGGTCCCCCGGCCCCGGCGAGATGAAGACCGCTTGCGGTTCGTGTTCGAGAATCTGCGCCGGCGACGCATCGTACGGCACGACCGTGACCGACATACCGAGCGCCGCCAAATCGCGAACGATCGCGCGCTTGACGCCGCAGTCGATCAGCACGACGCGCGGACCGTCCGCCGGTCCCTCGTGGTGTTGCGTCGTACTCGCGACGCCGGGCACGAGCGCCTTGGTGGTAGCCGTTCGCACGAACTCCACGAGCCGCGCCTCGGCGCCGGCCACGGCCGTTTCGCCGACGGCGATCGCCGCCCAAATCGTTCCGTGTTCGCGTAGTGCGATCGTAATCGCGCGCGTATCCGCATCGATCATCGTGGGAACGCGTTGTTCGTCGAGCCACGCGGGCAAATCGGCGCGCATCGCGTGGTGCGACGGATGGCGCGCGATGCGTTTGATGACCGCGCCCGCCACGCACGCGCGCGGGTACTGCGCGACCGTGCCCGAGATACCATAATTGCCGATCATCGGGTAGGTGAAGGTCAGGATCTGACCGGCGTACGACGGGTCGGTCAGCGCCTCTTCGTATCCCGTCATGCCCGTATAAAAAACGGCTTCGCCGAGAGCGAGGCCTTCGTGGTTGAGACCGTGGCCGTCGAAGCGCGTTCCGTCGGCTAAAAATAGGGCTGCGGGGATGGACATGTCTGCCGGACCTTACGGAGCCTCGGCGCGAATCCCTCCGCTCGAGGAGTGCCGGTAGGCGAGCTTGCCCGCGACAATTGTCGCGAGCGCGCGACGCGGCAGACGCATGCCGGCAAACGGCGTGCTCTTGCCTTTCGAAGCGAACTTCGCGGGATCGACGATCCAATCGCGATCGGCGAAGACCGTGATATCGGCGGTCGATCCGATTCGCAGCGTTCCGCCCTCCACGCCGAGAATGCGGGCCGGATTGACCGAGAGCAGTTCGACGTAACGCGCGATCGGCAGATCCGCAACGGCGAGCGCGAAGGCCCCAACGGCAATCTCGAGACCGCTAAAACCAACCGCGCCGCAATCGAGCGGCGCGCGTTTCTCCGCATCGGTGTGCGGTGCGTGATCGGTAGCGAAGACGTCGATCGTGCCGTCGCGAACGGCGTCGGCGAGCGCGCGCGTATCCGCGGCCCCGCGCAGAGGCGGATTCACCTTGGCGCCGGAGCCGAGGGTTCGAACGCACTCGTCGGTGAGGATGAGATGATGCGGCGTCACTTCGCAGGTGGCCGAAACTCCGCGCGAGCGCAGCGCGCGCACGACCTCCACCGCGCGGCTCGTCGAAAGATGCGCGATATGCCACGCCTTACCGGTGTCGGCGGCGATCAGCAGATCGCGCGCGACGACGATGTCTTCGGCGACGCCCGGACTGCCCGAAACGCCGAGCGCGCGCGAGACGCTTCCCTCGTGCATAACCGCATCGCCCTTGAGGTGGTCGTCCTCGCAGTGCGAGATGAAACATCCCGGTACGTTCGCCGCCGCGCGGGCGGCGTCGCGCAGCACGCGCGCGTTGCCGATCGTGCTGCCGTCGTCGCTAAAGGCCACCGCACCGGCTTTCGCGAGGGCGGCATAATCCAGCGTTTCGATGCCGGCTCGGCCGCGCGTGATCGCCGCAATCGGATAGACTCGGCACCGAGCGTATTCGCGAATCGTTCGTACGAGTTCCGCGATCGTCGCGGGATCGTCGAGGGCGGGCTGCGTGTTGGGCATGCACGCAACGGCCGTGAAACCGCCGGCGACCGCAGCGGCGCTGCCGGTCGCGATCGTCTCCTTCTCGAGCTGGCCGGGCTCGCGCAAGTGCACGTGCATGTCGATAAAACCCGGCGCCACGTAGGCGCCGCCCGCGTCGTACGTCTCTTCGCCCGCCTCCGGCGCAAGGTGCTCGCCGATCTCGGCGATGCGGCCGTCGCGCAGCCGAACGTCCAAACGCGCGTCGATTCCCTGCGATGGATCGACCACACGCCCGCCGCGGAGGAGCATCACTGGGTGCGTTGGCCGTTGACGAGAAAGTCGAGCACGGCCATGCGCACCGAGACGCCGTTGGCCACCTGACGCGCGTAGCGCCACCCGGCAAACTCGAGTACGCTATCGTCGAGCTCCACGCCGCGATTGTACGGCCCGGGGTGCATGACGATCACGTCGTCGCGCAACCGCGCCAGCCGTTTGTGGTCGAGCCGGTAGCGCGCGATGTATTCCTCGTCGGAGATCGGCATATCGGCGAATCGTTCGCGTTGTATGCGAAGCAGCACGATCGCGTCGACCTCCGGCAGGACCGCATCGAAGTCGCGCTCGACCCGCGTGTTTTCGCCCAAGAGTTCTTTGGTTAGAAATCCGTCCGGTGCCACCAGCACGATCTCCGCGCCCATGCTCCGCAATCCATGGATCGATGAGTGCGCGACGCGGCTATGGGCGACGTCGCCGACGATCGCGATCTTTCGTCCGCGCAGGTCGCCGAACTCCTGACAGAGCGTGTAAATGTCGAGCAGCGCTTGGGTCGGATGGGCGTGCCCGCCGTCGCCCGCGTTGATGACGTGTCCGTCGAATGCCATCGCAACCTTGCGCGGAAAACCGGGCTCGGGATGGCGAATCACGATCGCGTTGACGCCCATCGCCGCCAGCGTGATCGCGGTATCCTCGATCGTCTCGCCTTTGGAGAGACTGGAATAGTCGGGCCAGAGGGTGATCACGTCGGAGCCGAGCCGCTGCTCGGCTAGCGTAAACGACGTCATCGTGCGCGTGCTGTGCTCGAAGAACATGTTCACGCACGCAACGCCGTCGAGCAGTTTGCCGGGCCGCCGTTTCTCGAACTCGGTCGTCCGCTCGAAGATGTAGTCGATCTCCGAGGCGGTGAGATCGTCGAGATCGATCAGGCTACGTCGCGTCCGCAACGATCGCCACCTCGTCGCTTTCGGCCGCCGTCGCTGCAACGTTCACGACCACGCGCTCCCGGCGGCTCGTGGGAATGAAGCGCCCCACATAGTCGCCCTGCACGGGCAACTCGCGAAGGCCGCGATCGACGAGAACGGCGAGCCGAACCGCGGAGGGACGGCCTAGATCGGTCACCGCATCGAGCGCCGAACGAATCGTGCGCCCCGTGTAGAGCACGTCGTCGATGATCACGACGGTCTTGCCGGCGATGTCGTCGGGAATCTGCGATTCGGGAAGCTGATGCGAAACGGCGTCGTCGCGATAGAGGTTGATGTTCAAAAATCCGAGCGGCGGCTTTTTCCCGCTGATCCGCTCGATCTGCGCGGCGATGCGCTGCGCGAGCGCTTCGCCGCCGCGCCGAATGCCCAGCAAATAGAGCTGCGCTTGGGCATCCTGCGGCTCCAGAATCTGATGTGCCAGGCGTGCGATGATGCGCTCGATCTCCGGCGCGCCGATTAAGAGGCGCTTCTTCGTGGGTGTCGAGGCGCTCATGCGCTCTCCTCCATCTCTTTGAGTGCTTGGCGAACGCGCTGCAGCTCGCCGCGGTAGTCCTGGAGTTTTTCGCGTTCTTTGGCGATCACGTCGGGTTTTGCGTTGGCCACGAATCGTTCGTTGGCGAGTTTGTTCTCGCCCCGCTCGACCTCGGCGCTCAGACGTTCGATGTCCTTGCGATACCGTTCGAGCAATAGTTTGGCGGGCGCCTGTGCGCGCGCGGCGCCGAGTCCCGCCTCGACGCTCGCTCCCTCGGCCGCAACGCGAAGGACGTCGCCGGCGGCGTAGCTCGCAAGCAGCGCAGCGATATCGTCGGGAACGTTCGCCGGGATCTCGATACTCAAGCGCGCCTTGGGGGGCAGACCCATCTCGGCGCGCAGATTTCGCACGCGTTCGACCGCGCCTTGCACGGCTTGGAAACGGGCGGCGGCTTCGCGATCGACCGGAATTTCCTCGGGATCGGGCCACGACGCGGTCACGATCGTGCGGCCGTCGTGCGGCAGCGCGAGCCAGACCTCCTCGGTGATAAACGGCGCGATCGGGTGGAGCAAACGCATCGCGTTGTTCGCTACGAACGAGAGCACCGCCGCGCGAGTCTCGCGAGATTCCGGCGTCTTGGTCGCTTCGAGATACCAATCGCAGAACTCGTACCATACGAAGCTCCAGATCGTCTCGGCGACGCCCCCGAAATCGTAGCGGTCGAGTCCGGCGCTCACCGCTTCGACGGTGTCGTGCAGGCGCGTCAGGACCCACTTGTCCGCAACGGTGAGTCGTGCGGGAGCCGGAAGGGTTCGCGCGGTCGGCAAGCCTTCGGGCAGCGAGAGCATGTAGCGCGTCGCGTTCCAGATCTTGTTATTGAAGTTGCGCGACTCTTCGCAACGAGACTCCTGGAAGCGTACCTCTTGGGCCTCCAACCGCATCTGGCGCATCATGCCCATGCGAAACGCGTCCGCGCCGTATTTCTCGACGAGATCGAGCGGGTCGATGGCGTTGCCGAGCGATTTGCTCATCTTGCGCCCCTGCGCATCGAATATCAGCGGAGAAATGAATACGTCGCGAAAGGGCACGCGGCCCATAAACTTCAGACCGAGCATCGTCATGCGCGCGACCCAGAGAAAAATGATCTCCCACCCGGTGACGAGCACCTGCGACGGATACCACGTTTCGAGTTCGACCGTCGCTTCGGGCCAACCCAAAATCGAGAACGGCCATAGACCGCTGCTGAACCACGTGTCGAGCGTGTCGGGATCGCGCGTGAGCGCTTCCCCGTTAAAGCGCGCGGCTGCGATCTGCAGCGCTTCCGCTTCGCTCTCCGCGACGACGACGTCGCCTTGCGGCGTGTACCACACCGGCAGTTGGTGACCCCACCACACTTGGCGCGAGATATTCCAATCGCGAATATTCGAAAGCCACTGTTCGTACGTGCGGCCGTAGCGCTCGGGAATAAAGCGCAGGCGACCGTCGTGATAGGCCGCGAGCGCCGGTTCGGCGAGCGGTTTCATGGTGAGAAACCACTGCTCCGAGAGCAGCGGCTCGATCACTTCGCCGGTCCGCTCGCTCACCGAAACGGCCTGCCGATAGGCCTGCTCTTCGAGAAGCGTTCCTTGAGCGCGCAGATCGTCCACGATCGCCGCGCGGGCTTCGTAGCGGTCCATTCCATGGTAGCGGCCGACGGCGATCTCGGCTCCCGTCACGCGCGCGTCGAGATCCAGCACCGAGGGCATCGCGAGCCCGTGCCGCAATCCGATCTCGTAATCCGTCGGGTCGTGGGCGGGAGTCACCTTGACCGCGCCGGTTCCAAACTCCATCTCGACGGCGGCGTCGGCAACGATCGGAATCTCCCGATCCAGCAGCGGCGGAACGAGTACGGTCTTTCCAATGAGATGGCGGTAGCGTTCGTCGTCGGGATGGACGGCGATCGCCACGTCGGCGAGCATCGTCTCCGGACGCGTCGTCGCGATCTCGATTCCGTCGCGATGCGGCGATCCGGCAAACGGATAACGGATCTTCCACAGAAACGCATCGCGTTCGACGTGCTCGACTTCCGCATCCGAAATCGTCGTGCGGGCCTTGGGATCCCAGTTGATCAAACGCTTTCCGCGGTAGATGAGCCCTTCGCGATAGAGCTGCACGAAAACGCGGCGCACCGCGGCGGAGAGCCCTTCGTCCATCGTGAAGCGGTCGCGCGCCCAATCGGGTCCGAATCCGAGGGCTCGAAACTGCTCGAAGATCGTGCCGCCGGTCTCCTTCGACCAGCTCCACGCGCGCTCGAGATACGCGTCCCGGCCGAGCGCTTCACGCGACGTTCCTTCGGAGTTCAACTGGCGAACGAGCACGGCTTCGGTAGCGATCGCGGCGTGATCCGTGCCCGGCAGCCAATTCGCGTTGTCGCCAAGCATGCGGTGATAGCGCGTGAGGACGTCCATCGTCGTGTAGGTCGACCCGTGTCCGAGATGGGCGCGCGCCGTCACGTTGGGCGGCGGCATGCAAAGAACGAACGGCGGGCGCGCCGGATCGGGCTCTTCGTGGAAGTAGCCGGCAGCCTCCCAGTGCTGGTAGAGGCGCGACTCGACGCTCTTCGGGTCGTAGTTCTTGGGTAGTTCGGTCACGGGTGGGGTAGCGCTCACGGTCCGCTTGCGTTCAAGAATCGACCCGGCGAAGCCTCGCGACGGCTTCCGCGACGATTCGCGCGCGCAGCGCGGATTGCAGACCCGCGTACCGGCGCTCCCAAAGATCGGTCGCCCCGCCGGCGGAAAAGAGCGCGTCGCGCTCGAGCGCCGCGATCAATGCATCGCGGTCGCGTTCGGGGTCGAGGCCGAGCGCCCGTGCGGTCTTAAAGATCAGGCTGCCGACGAGCGGGGTGAGGGCGGCGTTATCGTGCATGGGACCTTCAGGCTGGCGCAAAAGAGAACGGCTATGGTGGACGCTCCAATCGTCTTGGATGAACTACGCAAAGACTCCGGCCGCGTCGTCGCATCGAATGCGAGCGCATCCCTGCTCGATATCGGCGACGGCGTGCTCTGTCTCGAGTTCCATAGCAAGGGCAACACGCTCGATCTGGGTACCCTCGAGATGGCCGAGCGTGCGAGCGCAACGATTCCCGGCCGGTACGCTGGGCTGATCGTCGGCAACCAAGGTGCGAACTTTTCATTTGGGGCCAACCTGCAATTCTTGCTCGGTCTGCTCGAAACGTACGAGAACGACCGCGCGGGTTTTCGGGCGATCGGGAAACGATTTCAGCGGCTCACGACGAGCCTGCGCACCGCTCCCTTTCCCGTCGTCGCCGCTCCGTTCGGCCTCACCGTCGGCGGCGCTCTCGAACTCACGATGTATGCCGACCGCGTCCAAGCCTGCGCGGATCTGCGCGCGAGTTTGCCCGAGGTCGCCGTCGGCATCGTCCCCGATCTGGGTGGAACGAGCGAACTGTACGTCCGCTGCGTCGATGCCGTCGGCGATCCGGCAAACGGGCTGCGCCGCGCCTTCGAAACGATCGCGTTCGCCAGAGCGAGTGCCGGCGCCGGCGACGCACGCGAGCTGCATTTCTTGCGCGATGGCGATCGCATCACCGGCGACCGCTCGCGCCTGGTCGACGATGCTAAGGCGACGCTGCTCGAACTCGTCCCCGGCTACGCGGCGCCCCCGCATCGCGCGGAGGTTCCCGTACTCGGCGACGACGGTTTCCATGCAATCGAAGGCGGCATCGCAAGCGCGCTTGCGAGCCGTTCGATCGGCGAGCACGACGCCGAGGTCGGGCGCGCCCTGGCGCGTATTATGACCGGCGGACCGGGCCCGGCGCGAACGGCGAGCCATCGGGAGTTGCTCGATCTCGAAACCGTCTACTTCGAACGGCTCGTCTGGAATCCGAAAACGCGCGCCCGCATGCGCCACATGCTCGATCACGGCGAAGCCCTGCGCAATTAGGGGATGCTGACGACCCGTTTGCCGCGCGTGTGTTCTTTGGGATCGGCGAGATCCGCGAGTGCCTGCTTGGCCTGCGCGAACGGGTAGGTTTCGGCGATCTCGATTTTGAGCTCGCCGCTTGCGGCGCGGCGCGCCAAATCGGCGAGATCGCCGGCGCGCGCGTCGAGCATGACGTAGCGAACGTTGACGTCTTCGGGAAAGGCGCTCTGCGCCGGGCCGCCCAACGGCGAAACCAGCGTTCCGTCGCGCCGAACGGCTCCCGCGCTGCGCAGCAATGCGTCTCCGGAATTGATGAGATCGATCACGACGTCGACGCCGTCGGGATATCGCTTCCCGAGTTCGACGATCGGATCTCCGGCACCGTAGTCGATCACTTCTTCCGCTCCAAGCGTGCGCACGTATCCCGTGTCGGCCGGTTTTGCGGTGACGATGACGTGCGCGCCGCGCGCTTTAAGCAGTTGAATCGCGAAGAGCCCGATGCCGCCGGTCGCGCCCAGGATGAAGACGTGCTGATCTTCGTGGATGTCGCTCGCGCGCACGATCGTGACGGCCGTCAAGCCCGCTTCGGGAATGGCGGCGGCCCGCTCGAAATCGAGTTCGTCGGGGAGATGCGCGAGCCGCGGGTCCGTTCCGCCGATCGTCGCAAACTCCGCCAGCGTTCCGCTCTCGTGAAACAATCCGAAGACGCGCTCGCCGATCGTATAGCCTTCGACGTCCTCGCCGACGCCGGCGATCACGCCGGCTCCGTCCATTCCGGGTACGTGGGGAAATTCGACGGGAAAGCGCTCCTTGAGAGCGCCGCCGATCAATTTTACGTCGAACGGATTGACGGCTGCGGCGTGCAGACGCACGAGCACGTAGCCGTCCTTCAACTCGGTGGTCTTGATTTCGGTCAGCCGCAACTGCGACGGCGGGCCGTACGAGTCGGCGATAAGGGCTTTCATACTTCCCGCGACCCCCGTCTACCGGCCTCGGTTGCACGCCCCTTGGTTCGTGCGAGCTCTAGGCGACTTCGAAGAGGCCCGCAGCTCCCATGCCGCCGCCGACGCACATCGTTACGACGACATAGTTTACGCCGCGGCGTTTGCCTTCGATCAGTGCGTGCATGACCATCCGCGCGCCGCTCATACCGTACGGATGGCCGATCGAAATCGCGCCGCCGTCCACGTTAAAGCGATCGTTCGGAAGTCCGAGGGTATCGCGGCAATACACCGTTTGCACGGCGAACGCTTCGTTCAATTCCCACAGCCCGATATCGTCGATGCGCAGACCGTGGCGCGCGAGCAGTTCTGGAATCGCGAACACCGGGCCGATGCCCATCTCGCCGGGTTCGCATCCGCGCACCACGAGCCCGCGATAGAATCCCAAGGTTTCGAGCCCGCTCGCTCGCGCGGCTTGCGCGTCCATCACAACCACGGCGGCAGCGCCGTCGGAGAGCTGCGAGGAGTTTCCCGCGGTGATCGGCGAGTTCGGATCGAGCACGCCCTTGAGCGCGGCGAGCCCCTCGAGCGAGGTCTCGGGACGATTTCCTTCGTCTTTTTCGAGGCGTACGTGCGTTTCCGTAAAGCGCCCCGTCGATGTGTCTTGCACGTACGTCCAACTCGGCAGCGGCACGATTTCGTCGTCGAATCGTCCGGCAGCCTGCGCGGCCGCCGTTCGTTGCTGGCTCTGCAGCGCGTACTCGTCCTGCCGCTCGCGGGAAACGCCGTACTTTTTCGAAACGAAATCGGCCGTCTGCAGCATCGGCGTGTAGACATCTGGAACGTGCCGCGCGAGCCACTCCTCCGTCAGGCCGTTCATATTCATCTCGTTCTGCACCATGCTGATCGACTCGGCGCCGCCGGCCACGATCGGTCCGGAGCCGTCGACGATCACGCGTTGCGCCGCCGACGAAATCGCCTGCAGGCCCGAAGCGCAAAATCGGCTGACGGTTTGCCCCGAAACGCTCACCGGTAAACCGGCGCGCAGCGCCGCCGTGCGTCCGAGGTTGTTGCCGGTCGCGCCTTCGGGCAATCCGACGCCGAGAATAACGTCCTCGATCTGCGCGGGATCGAGTTTCGCGCGCTCGAGCGCAGCCTTCACTACATGCCCGGCCATCGTCGCGCCGGGCGTTTGATTGAACGCACCGCGAAACGCTTTGCCGATCGGCGTGCGCGCCGCCGAAACGATTGCCGCTTCACGCACGAGCCAACTCCTTCTCGCGCGCGGCGCCGAGTTCGCCCGCATACCACATCGGTCCGCCGTGGTGCGGCGGAAAGCCGTAGCCGTAAACGTAGGCGATGTCGATATCGCCAGGGCGCAGCGCGATATTGTCCTCGAGTAACTGCGTTCCGCGTGCGATGAGCGCGCCGGTCAGGCGGGCGGCGATGTGCTCGTCGCTCGCTTCCGCGTTCTGCGCGATGCCCGCCTTTTGCGCTTCCTCGGCAAAGAGCGCCACGATTGCCGGATCCGCAATCGGCTCGCGGCCTTTGCCCACGGCCTTATCGTAGCGGTAGAAGCCGGCACCCGTTTTTTGCCCGAGCCGCTTCATTTCGACGAGACGATCGACGATGCCGGTGCGGCCCGCGGCCATCTCCGGCCGCGCCCGTGCAATGTGCCACATCACGTCGATACCGGAAAGATCGAACATAGCAAACGGACCCATCGGAAAGCCGAAACGCTTCATCGCGTCGTCGACGCGCTGCGGCGAGACGCCCTCTTCGGCGAACCGCACGGCCTCGCGCGCGTAATCGAAGAGCATGCGGTTGCCGATGAAGCCGAAGGCGTTCGCCGAGAGCACGCAGACTTTGCGCAGTTTCTTGCCGAGCGCGAACGCCGACGCGATCGTGTCGGGCGAGGTTTTGGCGCCGCGCACGATCTCCAGGAGCTTCATAATGTTGGCGGGCGCGAAAAAGTGCAGGCCGACGAATCGTTCCGGGCGTTTGGTGACCGACGCCATCTCGTCGATGTCGAGCGTCGACGTATTCGAGGCCAGAATCCCCTCGGGTTTGACGATGCCGTCGAGTTTTTCGAAGACCGCCTTCTTCACGTTCATCTCTTCAAAAACGGCTTCTACGACCACGTCGGCATCGGCAAGCGCGCCGTAGTCGTCGGTAAAGGCAATCGACTGCGCGAGTTGCCAGGCCCGCTCTTGCGACATGCGGCCCTTCTGCACCTGATGCATGAACATGCCGAAGACCATCTGTTTCGCGCGCTCGACTTGCTCGTCGGCCGGCTCGATCACCGTTACCGGAATGCCCGCCTGTGCGAATGCGATCGCGATGCCCGTCCCCATCGTTCCCGCACCGACGACTCCGGCTTTTTCGATCGCGCGCGCGACCGCACCGTCGAGCCCGGGTATCTTCGCCAGTTCGCGTTCGGCGAAAAAAATGTGACGCAGCGCCGCCGAGGGTGCCGAACGCACCAGCTCTTCGAAGAGCCGCGCTTCACGAGCCAGGCCGCGTTCGAATGGAAGTTCCAGCGCGGCTTCGACCGCATCGATCAGTTTGTGGGCGGCGAATCCGCCGTTCTCCTCGGGCGGCACCATCTTGTGCGCCTGCGCGACGACGTACGGCAGCGCCGCATTTGGAATGTTCTTCGCGATCGTGGGTTTTCGCGCGGAAACGCGTCGTTTTTCGAGCAGCTCGCCGCTCGCGAGCCGCGCGAGGATCGTCTCGAGCAGATCGCCGTCGACGACGTCGTCGAGAATGCCCCGCTCCTTCGCGGCGCCGGCCTTGAGACTCTCGCCCTTGAGCATAAGCTCCAAGGCGGCTTGCGCGCCGATCAATCGCGGCAACCGCTGCGTGCCGCCCGCGCCGGGCAGGAGCCCGAGTTTGATCTCCGGCAGGCCGACCTTCGCGTCCGGCGACGCAATGCGATAGTCGCACGCGAGCGCGAGTTCGAGGCCGCCGCCCATCGCCGTTCCGCCAATCGCCGCGACGTACGTCTTGGTACCGCGCTCGATCGCGGCGATCGCGTCGCGAACGGTTTTCGTTTCGGGCGTCGGCTCGGTCGCGAAGTCGTTGACGTCCGCACCGCCGCTGAAAAGCCCGTTCGCACCGATGAAGACCACCGCTTTCACCGAGGCCGCCGCCTCGGCGGCGTCGATTGCGGCCAGCAACAGCGCGGAGAATGCAAACGAGAGGGCGTTGACCGGTGGATTATCGAGCGTGACGATGCGAACCGAGCCCCGGTCCTCGATGCGCGGCTGCGCCATCTTAGGCGGGGACCGCAGCCTTGCGGTCGAGATCGAACGCGTTCTCCGGCAGCGTCATTACGTCGCCCGAACCGTCGATGATCTGGCGCTTAAGCCAGGCTCCTTGGCTGAGAACGTGCGTCGTGTAGAACTTCGCCGTCGTGAGTTTCGCGGCGTAGAAGTCGCGATCGGCCGTACCGGCGGCGAGCCGTTTCGAGGCCGCCTGCGCGGCGCGCGCCATTTGCCACCCGCCCGCGACCACCCCCCAAAGTTTCAGGTAAGGGACGCTGCACGCGAATGCCGTATGCAGATCGCCCATCGCATTCATGCCGATCCATTGCGAGGTTTCGGCGAGCGTTGCGATGCCTTTTGCCAACGGCCCCGCGATGGCTTTGAGCGCCGCGTCGTCGCTGCCGGCGAGCTCTTCGGCGAATCGCTGCATCGCTTTGATCGTGGTCGTCGCGGTCGCGCCCATGTCGCGAATCACTTTGCGCCCCACCAGGTCGAGCGCCTGGATGCCCGTCGTGCCTTCGTAGATCGTCGTGATGCGCACGTCGCGATACTGTTGCGCGATGCCGGTCTCTTCAACGTAGCCCATACCGCCGAAAACTTGCAGCGCCGTCGAACACACCTCTTGCGCGGTCTCCGTACACCAGCCCTTGACGACCGGAATCATCAGCTCGATAAACGCCTTCGACTCTTTGCGAACCTTCTCGTCGGGGTGGCGATGCGCGAAGTCAAGCGACGCGGCGGTAACGTAGGAAAGCGCGCGCATCGCCTCGATCTGCGCTTTCATCGTCATCAACATGCGGCGCACGTCGGGATGTTCGATAATGCGAACGGCTGCCGGATTGCGCGATGCGGCATCGCGACTCTGGACCCGTTCTTTCGCGTACGTGAGGGCGCTCTGATAGGCGCGATCCGCAACGGCCAACCCCTGCACGCCGACGCTGAAACGCGCGGCGTTCATCATGACGAACATGTACTCGAGACCGCGATTGGGTTCGCCGACGAGATAGCCGATCGCCCCGCTGCCCGCGTCGCCGTAGTTCATCGTGCACGTAGGATTGCCGTTGATGCCGAGTTTGTGTTCGATTCCGGCGCACACGACGTCGTTGCGTTCGCCGATCGATCCGTCGTCGTTAACCAAAAACTTCGGAACGATGAAGAGCGAGATACCTTTCGTGCCTTCGGGAGCGTCGGGCAGCCGCGCGAGAACGAGGTGAACGATATTTTGCGCGAGGTCGTGCTCGCCGAAGGTAATGAAGATCTTCGAACCGGTCACTCGGTACCGATCGCCCTCGGGAACCGCCTTGGTGCGTACCGCCGCGAGGTCCGATCCGGCTTGCGGCTCGGTCAAGCACATCGTGCCGGTCCACACCCCGGAGACGAGCTTGGGGATGTAGCGCTTCTTTTGCTCTTCGGAGCCGCAGAGTTCGATCGCTTCGATCGCGCCCTGATTGAGCAACGGACCGTTCGCGAAGCCAATGTTCGCGGCATTCCACATCTCGAGAGTCGGCCCCAGCAGCAGTTGGGGAAGCCCTTGGCCGCCGTACTCCGCCCCGACGGGCAGACCGATCCACCCGGCGTCCGCGAACTGCTTGTAGGCAGCCTTGAAACCGGTGGGCGTGGTGACCTCGCCGTCCTTCCACGTGCAGCCCTCGGTATCCGAGACCCGGTTGAGCGGATCGAGCACGCCGCTTGCGAAGGCACCGGCTTCCTCGAGGATCGACTCCAGAACCTCGGTCGTCTCCTCGAATCCCGCGATCTTCGCCACCTCGTCGATACCGGCGAGCTCGCGCAGCACGAACTGCATGTCGCGCAATGGGGCCTGATAGGTGCTCATCAAAACATTGATATTTTTAATATAGCGACTTTTCCTGCAAGCTAGATCTCTAGGCGCGCCTCGTTCCGGTGCAGAAAACCGGCGCCATGATCGATGCCGCACCCGTCCGTACCGGCCAGCCTATCCCGCCCGCCGTCGCGGCGCTCGGCACCCCGCGCCCGGCGCTCGTCGTCTGGCTCCGGCACGTTGGTTGAACGTTCTTTGCTGAGCCGCTCGCGCAGTTGCGCGAGCTCCGACCGAACTTCGCCGCTCTGGGTGTAAGCGTACGCTTCATCACCATCGGCTCGCAAGCAAAAGCCGACGCGTTCTGCGCCCCGGCGGGTGCGGCCGGCCTGTGCATCGGCGATGAATCCAAAGCCAGTTATCGCGCGCTCGGATTCGAGGAGTTCAACCTCCTTCGCATCTTTACCGATCCGGCGTTGCGCAAGCGACGCGCGGAAAACAAGGCAGCCGGTTTCAAGCAAGATTGGGGCGCGACCAAACTCAAAGACAGCGCCCAATTGCCGGGCGCCGCGTTTATCGATTCAGAGGGTATCGTTCGCTGGATCTATCGCGGCCATCACCCCGGCGATCTCCCACCGATGCGCGAGATGCTCGAGATCGCCCGCCTCAACGCATAACAAGCCAGCCTCGTCCTTCGCCAGGCTCGTCCTTCGACAGGCTCGTCCTTCGACAGGCTCAGGATGACAATGGGTTATTGCCGCGTTATTGACAAAAGGGAGCCGTTGTTTGACGGCTCCCTTTTTTTCGTTGTTTTTTAGGGCTTAGGGTTTAGAGATCGCCGCACGAGACGTAGCGTTTGGGGTTTTTCGCGTCGTGCACGTTGATCGCGTAATGGCCGTCCTCGAGCTGCTTGAGGGTTACGCCGCTTATGGTGCTCATCGAGGTTCC
>DATBTN010000005.1 GCA_036559195.1 Candidatus Baltobacteraceae bacterium | reverse complement strand
CGTTTATGCCCGACGTCATCGTGATCGGCGCCGGGAGTTCGGTGCGCTTTCCGAACGACGATCCGTTCTATCACAGCATTTATGCAAGCGACGGGCCCGACCCGTTCGACATCGGTTACTACGGGAACGGACCCGGCAAAGTCGTGCCGTTTCCGAATGCGGGCGTGGTGCACGTTCGCTGCCACATTCACGCGCAGATGCACGGGATGATCGTGGTTGCGGGCGGCCCCTTCGCGCAACTCTCAAATGGATCGTTCAGGCTCGACCTGCCGCCGGGCCGTTACGTGCTGCACGCCGTCTATGCCGACGGCAGCGATCGCACGAGCGACGTCGTGCTCGGGTCGCACGACCGCAGCGTGAACGTGCGTTAAGCGATCGGTGTTTCGAAGCTCGCGAGTTGCTGGCCGAAACTGCGCGCCAGCACGAGTTCGTCGGTGATCGGCGCCGGCGGTACGACCGCGCCGCGGTCGATGAGTGCCACAAACCCGCGCACGCAGCGTTCGTCGAACTGCGTTCCGGCCATTTTCAGCAGCTCGGTGCGCGCGACGTCTACGGATAGCGCGCGGCGATACGGACGATCGGTCGTCATCGCATCGTAGGCGTCGGCCACGCAGATGATGCGCGCCCCGAGCGGAATCTTCTCGGCCGCGAGCCGGCGCGGATAGCCCTCACCGTCCCAGCGCTCGTGATGGTGGATGATGCACGGCACGACGTCGCGCATCGCATCGACGCCACCGAGAATCTCGGCCGCGATATCGGGATGGAATTTGATGATCGCGCGTTCGCGATCGTCGAATTTCGAGGGTTTGAGCAGCACGGCATCCGGAATGCCGATCTTCCCGAGATCGTGCAGCAGCGCCGCATTCTCGATCGTCTTAATCGTCTCGCGATCGAGCTTGAGCGCGGTCGCGAGCCGCTTTGCGTACGCGGCGACGCGCTGCGAATGGCCGGCCGTGTACGGATCGCGCTTGTCGACGATCGCGGCCAGGCCGCTCATCGTTTGCGTGAACGTGACGTCGGCCAAATTCTGCCGTACGTTGAGTTCGCGCTGCGCAGCGAGCGCGAGTGCGAAGAGCGAGAGAAAGATCAGCGCGCAGGCACCAACGGTCGTGCCGACCACGAAGCGCCCTTCGGCCGCCGTGTGGCTGCCCATTTGATCGAGCGAAAAATCCAGCGCGACGACCGCGATGTACTCGTTGCCGGCCGGATCGCCGAGCGGCGAGTACGCGGTAAAGATGCGCTCGCCGCCGGCCGAGCGCACCGGTTCGCGAACGACCTCTTGCGCGGCGATCGCATTTCGCACGGCGAGCGGTTCGGGTTTGGCATCCTTGGGATAGAGCGCGGTGCCGTCGGCCCAGTAGACGCGCATGCCGCGTACGTACTCTTGAAAGCTCGTGATCTGCGCGGCGGCCTGCGCGAGCGATGCGTAGGCCGAACCGGTGCGATGCGACCGCGCGTCGATTCGGCCAAGCGCCGGCGTAAGCAGCGCGCTCGCCTGACCGAACGAAGTCCCGACCAGGTCGCTTTGGATGGAACGCGTGTGCGACGCACTCAGCACGTACGAAAGCGTGACCGCGACCGCAATGGTTGCGAGCGCCGTTACGATCGTAAAGCGTGCGAGAAAGGAAACGCGCACCTTATTGCGTGACGAACGCGCTCGGGTAGGCGGGCAGTTCGTTGAGCGCCTGGGCGAGCAGCGCGACGTGCGTCGTCTCTACGCCCAGAATCGAGGCCGCCACGCCGGCGAGTTTACGATCCTTAAAGTCCGGTATCACCGAGAGATACGTACTAGCTGCGCGCTCTTCTACCGTTTTTGCGAACGTTAAGATATCGTTCTGTGTCTTCAAAGCGGGGTATTCGAGCTTCGCCGTCGCCGCCGAAGGAACGCCGCCGCCGGCCTTGACCGCCGCAATGAGGGCATCGCGGTGCGCGACGTGATCTTTGCGGAATGAGAGCGCCACGGCCAGCACGCCGGGCGCGAGCAGATGGGTCGCCGCGGCATCGTCGTAGGCCTTAATACCCGCTCGTTCGAGTTCGATCGCGGTATTAAGCGTCGCAATGTCGTCGGGGCTGGCGTTTTGCGCCGCATCGACAAACGCCGTAAGCAGCGGCATTCCGAGCACGCCGATGGCGGTCGCGGAGGCGAGCAAACGTGCGCGAGAGATACCTTCCATGGTGTCACCTGTACAAGAGAGTGCGGATATCCCTATCTTCGGTAATTCGCGTGAAGAGATTTACGCTCGCACTATATTCCGGCGTACCATTCGTAGCCCTGATCTTCCCAATAGCCGCCTTTTCCGCCGAATAATGAGCCGTAAGACCCAACGATTTCGATGCGGCGCACCCACTTCGCGCTCTTGTAGCCGAGTTGGGTGGGGACGCGCAGTCGCACCGGTGCGCCCCGATCGGCCGTGATGGGCTTCCCGTTTTGGCGCAGGGCCAGGAGCGTCTGCGGGTGCGTCGCTTGATGGAGATTCAGACTTTCGTAGTACGCCGTTCCCTGCTGGTCGCTATCCATCGAATGAAAGACCACGAATTTCGCGCCGGCGCGCGGGCGCACCAGGGCGAGAACGTCGGCGAGCGGCACGCCGTCCCATTGAGCAATCGCGCTCCACCCTTCGACGCAGTCATGCCGCGTGATGTCGCGCTTCTGAGGCATCTTCTCCAGCTGCGCGAGCGTGAACGCGTGGGGACGCTCGACCGCTCCGTCGACCACCAGTTTGTACGAACGGAACTGGTCGCGCACGATGGCATTATAGTATGAGTTCATCGGCGTCGGCAGCGAATCGAGGGGGAAGTTGGTGGAGATATCCTGCGCCCGGTACTCTTTGGCGAGCCCGTGCGTGCCGATGATGCTTTGATCGAGCGCTTCCGCCGAATCGAGTACGCTGTGAAACCGCGCGTTATCGTTGAGTTTGGTACCGATCGCCGAGCAGCCGGCGAGCGCCGCCGACAACGACGTGGCGATAAAAAGCTGCCGTTTCATACGCCGGTCCCATCGCTCGAGCGCAGCCGATACCAGCCGGTGATCATCGAGCGCATTTGGTTGAAGACGCCTTGCGTCGCAACGAGAATCACGTGCGTTACGAAGAATCCGAGCAGCGCGATCATCAGCACGAAATGCCAGAGCCGCGCGTATTGGCGGCCGCCGAAGACCGACGTGATGGGATGCAGCCACGCATCGAAGCCGGGCGAGAGTGCCAGGCCGCTGAGCACGAGCAGCGGCGCGAAGACGAAGATCACCAGCGTATAGGCGAGCTTTTGCAGCGGATTGTACGTTCCGTGTTCCGGCGGTTCTTTGCGCAGGCGCAGATAATACAATTGCATCGGCACGATCTTCGGGATGTCCCGAGGTCGTAAAATCAATTCGCTGAGGTTGCGCCGCGCCAAGCCCGAAACGATATAGAAGAACCCGCAACCGGCCATGATCCACGCGAAAAAGAAATGCCAGCGCCGCCCGTCGGCGAGACTCTGATATGCGGGGATGGTCAACCACGACGGAAAGGCGCGGGCCGCTTGGGCGCCCATGCCGTCGGCCGTCCAGCCGAAGAGTCCGGTTGTCTTCAACGTGTGGCCGAAGATCGTGGTGGTTCCGATGCCGTCCTGCGGAGAGTCAAACGATAGCACGCGTCGCGCGGGATTCGATTTATCGGCGGCGTCGAGATACGGGGCGGCGTTGAAGACCTGCAGCCCGCTTGAAACCAGCGCCATAAACGCGATGAAGAACAGCCAGTGCGTGATGCGCGTTACCAGCGAATGGCGATAGACCGCCTTGCCTTCTTCCGTCATGGTCACTCCTACAACGCCTCCCAGGCCGCTTCGGATGACATCGAGAATCCCCTCGCTCGCATGTCTACCGCCGTATTAGAGACCCGGATCGAGGACGGAGTCGCCCGCGTCGGCCTGGCGCGACCCGACGTCCGCAACGCTTTTAACGCGCAGCTTATCGCCGATCTCAAGCAGACTTTCGATCGCCTTTCCACCGAACCGGCCGTGCGCGCCGTGGTGCTGGCCGGCGCCGGCAAGGTTTTCTGCGGGGGCGCCGACATCAATTGGATGCGCGACTCGCTCGAGTTGAGTCGCGAGGAGAACGTGGCCGACGCGCAAGCGATGTCGGAGATGTTTCGCGCGATCGATCGTTGCGCTAAGCCCGTAATCGCGCGCGTTCACGGCGCGGCGCTCGGCGGCGGCGCGGGCCTGGCCGCCGTGTGCGACGTCGTGATCGCAAGCGAGGAGACGCTCTTCGGTTTCACCGAAGTGAAGCTCGGCATCATTCCCGCGGTGATCTCGCCGTTCGTGCTCGCGAAAATCGGCGCCACGCACGCGCGCGCGCTCTTTCTCACCGGCGAACGGTTCGACGCGCGGCGCGCGCAGACGATCGGCCTCGTTCACGAAGTAACCGCGCTCGATACGCTCGACGCCGCGGTCGATCGCGTGCTCGCCGAAGTACGCGGCGCCGGACCGAGCGCGGTCTCGGCAGCCAAACGATTGATCGAAACCATGCGCGAGACCGGCTACGACGCATCGCGCGACGTGACCGCGAACGCGATCGCCGCGCAACGCACGACGCCCGAGGGCCAAGAGGGCCTGCGCGCCTTTCTCGAACGCCGCAAAGCGCAGTGGTCGCAATGATCCGCCGGCTGCTCGTAGCCAACCGCGGCGAGATCGCCGTGCGCGTCGCCCGCGGTGCGCGCGAACTCGGCATCGCACCGCTCGGCATCTACTCCGAAGCCGACGAACAGGCGTTTCACCGAACGGTCATGGACGACTCGGTCTGCGTGGGACCCGCGACCGCGACGGATTCGTATCTGAACATCGCTGCGGTGATCGCGGCGGCGAAAACGCTGCGCGCCGATGCCGTGCATCCGGGTTACGGTTTTCTCTCCGAACGCGCGCAGTTCGCGCAAGCCGTGCGCGATGCGGGGCTGACGTTCGTCGGACCGACGCCCGAATCGATGGCCGCGATGGGCAGCAAGATTGAAGCAAAGCGGCGCGTGCGCCAGTTCGACGTGCCGGTGGTTCCCGGCTACGAGGGCGACGATCAATCGCTCGAAACCCTGCGCGCGCAGGGGCGGCAGATCGGTACGCCGCTCTTAATCAAGGCCAGCGCCGGTGGCGGCGGCCGCGGCATGCGCGTGGTCGACGATCTCGCGCAGTTCGATGAAGCGCTCGCAGCCGCCAAGCGCGAAGCGCTCTCGGCCTTCGGCAGCGATGCCGTGTTGCTCGAACGCTACCTGCGCCGCCCGCGTCACATCGAGTTTCAGATTCTCGCCGACGCGCACGGCAACACGATCCACCTGGGCGAGCGCGAGTGTTCGATTCAGCGGCGTCACCAGAAAATCGTGGAAGAGGCGCCGTCGGTCGCGCTTTCGCCGGAGCTGCGCGCGACGATGGGTGCCGCCGCCGTACGCGCCGCTAAGTCGGTCGACTACGTCAACGCGGGGACCGTCGAGTTCATGCTCGACGAAGACGGCAGCTTCTACTTTCTCGAGATGAACACGCGCCTGCAGGTGGAGCATCCGGTCACCGAACTCGTCTACGGCATCGATCTCGTGCACTGGCAGCTGCGAATCGCCAACGGTGAAGCGCTCACGATCGTGCAGAGCGACGTGCGGCCGCGCGGGTGGTCGATCGAGACGCGCATCTACGCAGAAGATCCCGCCAATCACCTCTTACCATCGACCGGAACGATTTCGGCATGGGTTCCGCCGCAAGGGCCGGGCATCCGCGTCGACGCGGGCGTGCAGACGGGCAGCGAGGTTTCGGTTTACTACGATCCGATGCTCGCGAAACTGATCGTGTGGGGCGAGAGCCGCGACGCCGCGATCGCCCGGCTCACCGGCGCGCTCGAACGGTTCCGCATCGACGGCATTCGCGCGAACGTTCCGCTGCTGCTCTGGATCGCGCGCGACGACGCCTATCGCGCGGGCGACACGACCACGCAGTTCTTGGCGGAGCGGCTCGACGAATCGATCTTCACGCCGACGGATGCGCCCAAGGGCAGCGCCGCGCTCGCGATCGGCGATCGCCTGCGTGCGGGCCACGCGCCGTGGCGCGTTGGCCGGGTCGGTATTCCGCTGCGTTTGCGCTCCGGCGCGACCGAGTACGCGGTCGAGGCAACGGCCACGCGCGACGAAGACGCCTGGCAGCTGAGCGGCGATATCGCGGGCCTGCTTCGCATCGAGGGCGGGCCCGGCGAGGGCGCGGTCTCGCTCGACGGCGTGCGTTACGGCGACGACGCGCGCACGCACGCGTTCGCGTTCGTCGATCCGCCGAGCGTTGACGGCGCCGCCCGCGCGACCGGGGCCGCCGCTACCGGACGCATAGTTGCGCCGATGCCGGGGAAGATCATCAAGGTGGCTAGCACCGAAGGCGCGACCGTCGCGCAGCACGACCTGCTCGTCGTTTTGGAAGCGATGAAGATGGAACATCGGATCGAGGCGCCGAGCGCCGGCACGATCAAGGCGATTCTCGTACGGGAAGGCGAGATCGTTCCCGGCGGCACGCCGCTGGTGGAGCTGGCGTAGCCGATGGCGTCGAACGGAACGACGATTCTCATGGTGCCGGGCTACAACGAGCCGCCGGCACATTTCGAGATCCTCCGCGACGGCGAGGACGGTATCCCCGGGCTGACGGCCTACGGCTACAACTGCTTGACGTTCTCGGAAGCCGACGACACGCTGAGCGATCGCATCGACCGCTTCGCCGCGCACATCGACGAGATGAAGACGCAAGGCTACAAATTTCCGCTCGTGCTGCTCGGCTATTCGCTCGGCGGCCTCGTCGTGCGCGGATTTCTGCGGCGCTTTCCGCATCGTCTGGATGAGATCAGTCACACGGTGATGATCTCGACGCCGAATTGGGGCGTGGTGACGCTCGCGATGCCGCACATCACGCGAATGCTGCGCATCCCCGATAAGGCGATGGGCGATATGAGTTTGGAGTCGGACTTCATGCGCTGGCTCAACAACACGAGCGGGCACTGGGAGGAAACGCACGATTCGCGCAAGCGTATCTGGGTGCTCGACGACGAGCCGTGGACCAAGCCCGAGGGCGCCAAGATGCTCACGATCATGGGCTTGATTCCGTCGCGCGGCGGCGATAACGACGGGTTGGTGTGGGGCGATTCCGCCACGCTCGGGAGCCGCCTCGCCGCGCACTACGTGGTTGGACCGCACGCGAACCACATGAACATCATCGGCCACTTCGATCCGCTCATCATGCTGACCAAAGGCTTCCTCGCCAACAACCGCGTCTGGCCGCTGACGCTCGCGGCGATGCTCAAGTTTATCGAAGCGAAACCGCTCGCGCGTTCGGGGGCATCTCAAAAGGTATGAGTCTGCCCAAAGCGGTGACCATCTGCGAGATGGGTCCCCGCGACGGCCTGCAAAACGAAGCCGTTCTCGTTCCCACCGCCGATAAAGTGCGCTATATCGACCTGCTCTCGCGCACCGGCCTGCGCACGATCGAAGCGACGTCGTTCGTGAGCCCGAAGGCGATCCCAAAGCTCGCCGATGCCGCCGAAGTCTTCGCCGCCATTACCAAGGCGCCCGGCGTACGCTACCCCGTGCTCGTGCCGAATCTCAAAGGGTACGCACGCGCGAAGGCGTGCGGCGCCGATAGCATCGCCGTCTTTACGGCGGCGTCGGAAGAATTCACCAAGCGCAACATCAACATGTCGATCGACGAATCGCTCGCGACCTTTCGCGACGTCGTAACGACCGCGAAAGCCGACGGCATGTGGGTACGCGGCTACGTTTCGACCGCGTTTGGTTCCCCGTTCGGCGACACGATCACGCCGGCGATGGTGGTGGACGTGAGCGTGAAACTCATGGCCATGGGCTGCGACGAACTCTCGATCGGCGACACGATCGGCGTCGGCGTTCCGAGCCAGGTCGACGAGCTGGTTCCGTTGCTGCTGCGCGCGATTCCGCTCGAACGCATCGCGTTTCATTTCCACGACACGCGCGGCACCGCGCTCGCCAACGTCCACGCCGCCTTACGCCACGGCATTGCGATCTTCGATTCAAGCAGCGGCGGTCTCGGCGGCTGCCCCTACGCCCCCGGCGCCACCGGCAATCTCGGCACCGAAGATCTTCTCTACATGCTCGACAACATGCACATCGAAACCGGCGTCAACCTCACCCGCATCCGCGAAGCCTCCCGCTTCATCGCCACCATCGTAAACCACGCCCTCACCAGCAAAACCTACCAAGCCCTAGAACTGTCGACCGCTCATACTTCGACACCCTCACCATAACAGCGCACCCCCTTTGTCATCCTGAGCTTGTCGAAGGACAGAGCTTGTCGAAGGACGGGGCGTGTCGAAGGACGCCACCACTGCATGAAAGGCTTACCGTGATCGTACGTGCCGGAATGTTTTACGATGGGACGCTCGATGCGCCGCGGCGCAACGTCGACATCCAGATCGCCGACGGCAAAATCGTCGCGCTGCGCGATGCGGGCGGCGCGGCGGATCGCGAAGCGGCGTGCGTTACGCCGGGGCTCGTGAACGCGCACGTGCATCTCGAGATGGGCGGCGAGGCCGACACGATGGGCGCCTATCGCAACACGACGCCGACGCAGCGCATGCTGCGCGCCGTGGAACACGCCGGCAAGTCGCTGCGCGCGGGCGTCACGACGGTGCGCGACGTCGGCGCCTCCGAAAAGATCTCGATCGATCTGCGCGACGCGATCGACGCCGGCAGCATCGCCGGGCCGCGCATCAGCGCCGCGGGTACCGTTCTCTGCATGACCGGCGGCCACGGCTGGTTCGTCGGGCGCGCGGTCGATGGACCGTGGGACGCGCGCAAGGCCGTGCGCGAGCAGCGCTGGCACGGCGCCGATTGCATCAAACTCATCGCGACCGGGGGCGTACTCACCAAAGGCGCCGTTCCGGGCACGGCACAACTCACCGAGGAAGAGATGGCCGCGGCCTGCCTCGAGGCGCACGCGCACGACATGCGGGTCGCCGCGCACGCGATCGGGACGAGCGGCATCAAAAACGCGCTGCGCGCGGGCGTCAATTCGATCGAACACGGCCACATGCTCGACGACGAAGCGATCGCGCTCTTCAAAGAGCGCGGTGCCTATCTCGTACCGACGCTCACCGCGCCCACGTGCATTTTGGAGCACGCACACGACGGCGGCCAGCCCGACTTCGTGATTCGCAAGGCGACCGAGATCAATAAACACATGCTGCGCAACATCAAGCACGCGTACGATGCCGGCGTAAAGATCGCCGGCGGATCCGATGCCGGCACCCCGTTCAATCTGCACGAACGCTACGCCTACGAAGTCCAGCTGATGCACACGATGCTCGGCATGACGCCGCAGCAAGCGTTACACGCCGCCACCAGCGTCGCCGCCGAACTCATCGGCATACATCGCGGCATCCTCGCACCAGGCGAACCCGCCGATCTACTCCTGCTCGATCGCGACATCGCCGCCACCCTCGCCCCACTCGACCGCCCCCAAGCCGTACTAAAAGCCGGCACCTTCGTCAAATAAGCTTACATTGGTGGGACGACGCCGTTTTCGCCGGCTATGATGTGCGCGGCGGTGAGTTTGCCGCTTGGAGACGTCGTAATCACGAACACGTGCACGCCCGGTGCGAGCAGCTTCGCGCTGCCGGGAACGACGCGCACGATCGGCACGTTCGGCGGAACGACCACGCGCTGCGAGCCGCCCTTGTAGGTTAGCGTAATCGGCTGGCCCGGCGCGGCAGCGTGCGAGACGGTGCCGTTCGTCATCATCGACTTCGAGCCCGACGATGAAACGGTTCCGTTGGTCATCATCGAGGCGTGCCCGTTCGCGGGGAGATCCCACGGATAGTTGCCCTCGCCCGTGCCGCGCATCGAGTTCGGAAACACGACGACTTCGAGCGCCCGCATCGCGCCGGAGCCCGGCACGTTAGCGATCCCAACGAACGTTCCGGGCTTGATGTCGGCCGCCGTGCCCCGCACGACGCCGGCAACGCCGCTAGTCTTCGAGAGCCCGAGTACGACGGGGCCGCCGCTGGTAGTCACCGTCATCGACGTCGGCGAAACGGTCGCGATGGTCCCACGCACGTGCTTCGACGACATGGCGGCGGAGCTGGGCGCCGCAGTCGTGGCATCGCTCGCCGTCGTGGTCGAGGTGGTGGTCGATTGCGAACAAGCCGTGAACGCAACGAGCGCCAGCGCGCTCGCGATCGCCGAACCGGCACGATTAAAGGTCAACATCGGAACCTCCCTAGCGTAGTATTCTCGCATGGTTCCCACTAACCTCAAACTTGTCATGCTGACCCCGTTTTTTGTCATGCTGATGACAAGGGAATGTGGGTATAGGTGTTCTGGTACATACTTGCACTACAATTGGGGAGATTTCTTTGCATCTCGAGGGGCTTCGCGTTGCGGTTCTGGCACCTATTACGTGGCCGACGCCGCCGCCGGGATATGGGCCGTGGGAGCAGATCGCGTTTAACATCGCCGATGGGATGCGCCGGCGCGGCGCGGACGTGACGCTTTTTGCGACCGGCAACTCGCAGTTTGCGGGGCGGGTGGAATCGGTGATCCCGGTTGGGACGGCGCAGGATCCGCCGCTTAACGGCGACGTGTTCGGCGCGCTGCATATCGGCAAACTCTTCGAACGCGCGCACGAGTTCGATTTGATTCACAACAACTTCGACTGGAAACCGATGACCTACGCGCTCGGCAGCAAAACGCCGCCGATGCTCACCACGATTCACGGCTTCTCTTCGCCGCAGATCCTCGCAGCCTACTACGCATGCGCCTGGCGCAGCTTCTACTGCTCGATCAGCGACGCCGATCGCGACCCAGGCCTCGGCTATCTCGCGACGACCTACAACGGCATCGACCCGAGCGAATTTACGTTCCGCGAGACGGCCGGCGACTATCTCGTCTTTCTCGGACGCTTTCACCCGGAGAAGGGCACGCATCTCGCGATCGAGATCGCCAAGAAAGCCGGCGTCCGTTTGAAGATGGCGGCCATTCCGCAAGACGAGGAGTATTTTCGCACGCAGATCGAGCCGCAGATCGACGGCGATCAGATTCAGTTCCTCGGCTCGGTGGAACGCGAAGGCCGCGATGAATTGCTGAGCAACGCGCTCGCACTCGTGCATATGACCACGCGCCCCGAACGCTTCGGCCTCACGATGATCGAAGCGATGGCTTGCGGAACGCCGGTTCTCGGCGCGAACATGGGCTCGGTTCCGGAGATCGTGCTCGACGGCACGACCGGCTACGTTTGCGACGACGTAGCACAAGCCGTCGCCCGGGTGCCGCACCTCGCCTCACTCGATCGCCGCGCCTGCCGCGCACGCGTCGAAGCCGAGTTCACCGTCGAACGCATGGTAGACCGCTACGCCGACGCCTACGCACAAGCACTAGCCCAAAAACTCCCTGCCGCCGCCACCCCCACCCAACTCCACTGGCGCAACCACGACTGGTGGGACCGCCCCATGGCCTACACCGAAATCGGCCAAAAACCCCGCACCCCCCTGTCATCCTAAACCCGTCGAAGGACGACGCTCGCCACCCCCGATGCTTCGACGAGCTCAGCATGACAAGGCAACGCACCCCACTTTGTCATCCTGAGCCTGTCGAAGGACAACGCTTGCCACCCACCGATGCTTCGGCGGGCTCATGCTTCGACGAGCTCAGCATGACAAGGCAACGCACCCCCCCTTTGTCATGCTGAGCCTGTCGAAGGACGACGTTCGCCGCCCGCCGATGCTTCGACGAGCTCAGGGCTAGGTTGGGGCCTCGACCCAGCGGAGTAGGGCGTGGGCTTTTTGGGCGTGGGTGATGGCGGGTTCGTCGGCGGGGCCGGGTAGGAGCAACGTGAAGTGGCCCATTTTGCGGCGGTTTACGGCGTGTTTTTTGCCGTAGATGTGCAGCACGATCGATGGGTCGGCGAGCAGGTCGTTCACGCCTTCCAAGTGGTCGCCGGTGCCTGTGCCGAGGATGTTCACCATGATCGCGTTGCGCAGCAGTTGCGG
>DATBTN010000004.1 GCA_036559195.1 Candidatus Baltobacteraceae bacterium | reverse complement strand
ATGACAGAAGGCGAGGGTGCATTCAGTTGTTGTCATGCGTGAGGTTGTCGCGGGTGGGGGTGTTGAAGTGGAGTGCTGTTTTGGGAGTGTTGTGTGATTGCGAAGGTTAGTGGGTCGGGCGAGCGGATTTCGACGTATGAGATTTCCGACGGGCAGATGGCCGCGGGGAGCACGCTGGGCGCGCCCAAGGCGGTCGTGGTGCTCAAACCGACGGGGGCGATCGAGAAGTTCTACTCGCCCGATGCGGGACAAACGCTTATCGGTACGGTGGTGGTGCATCATTGGGACGCCCGCACGGGCATTCCGCTGCCGGCGTTGCCGGGTCAGTTCGTCATCCATCCGGATCATCAGGAACACGTATTCGAGTTGAGCAACGGGATCGTCGTTCGCGAGCGGGTGTTCGTGCTCAATGGGAAGCCGAAGGGCGCTAAGGTGGATCCTCCAGCCGCCTATTACGCGGTGGAAATGACGAACGACACGAGCGAGACGATCGAGATCGGCACCTATGCGTCGGCGCAGCTGCGCGGCGATACGAAGCACGATGTGGCGACGTCGTATAGTAAGGTGCATCGGGCTCTGGTTGCGTGGAATGCCTCGGCGCCGCAGGTCGTGCGGCTCTTCGGGTGCTCGGTCGAACCGGCAAGTTATGAGACGACGCTCGACAAGGGGAAACCCAGCGCGGCGGTCTTCCCGGGTAAGCTTTCCAACACGACCATCGGGAAGTCGTCGGATCCGATCGGGATCATTCATCTGACGCACCGCTTGAAACCGGGAACGAGCTCGAGATTCTACTACATCTTGAGTTTCTCGATTAAGGGACGCGCTTCGGCGTTGCGGACGTACGCGTCGGCGCCGACCGCCGAGCGGGCGCTCGCGCGAACGCGCGCCCACTACGACGAAATCCTCAATCGTGCGGTGGTCATCACGCCGGATCAAGACGTAAATCGCGGCGTATTGTGGGCTAAGGCCAACATGCTGCGAACCGAGGTGCTGTCGTTGACCGGCTGGTCGTTCGTGAACGACCCGACGCGATCGAATAATAGTGTGGGACGCGATACGGCGTGGTTTGCCTTCGGGTCTGACTATATCACTCCCGATTTTTCGCGCGACTCGCTGCTCTGGTATGCGGAGCATCTCGAGAAGAACGGAATGGTCGTTGAGTACTACGATATTCGCAATGGCAAGAGCGAGGACTACGGGCTCAATATCAACGACAACACGCCGCTTTTGATCCTCGCGCTCTGGCACCACTTCAACACGACGGGCGATCGCGTCTTTCTCAAGCGCGTCTACCCGGCCGCGCTGAAGGCTGCCAAGTACATCTTGTCGCAGCGCAACAAACAGGGCCTGGTATGGTGCACCGCGACCGGAACCTCCGACTGGGGAATTATCGGCTGGCGCAATGTGATCCAGGGCTACCGGCTCTCCGGTGCGACGACGGAGGTGAACTCGGAGTGCTACGCGGCGCTCAATACGATCTCGCACATGGCACGCGCTCTCGGGCGGCATAAGGAGAGCGCGGAGTTTCGCGCGCACGGCGAAGAGTTGCGCGAGGCGATCAACGCGCATCTACTCAATCGCGATACGGGGCTCTACTATCTCAACATCGATATCGAGGGCAACGCCTGCACCGACATCACGTCGGACTTGGTTTTCCCGGTCATCTATAACGTCGCCGACGCCGAAACCGCCGCGCACATCATCAGCCGCCTGAGCGTCCCCGAATTCTGGAGCGAGGCCGGAATTCATACCGTACCGCGCAACGATATCAACTACGGACCCACGCATGGCTACGGGCTGCTCGGCGGCGTGTGGGTCGGCGTCACGTTTTGGTACGCGTTCGCGGCCGCGCGTTTCAGCCCGGAGTTTATGGCTTACGCGCTCTCGTCGAGTTTCCGGCATTATTCGCAAGATCCGCGACGCAACAACACGGTGCCGGGCCAGTTCTCCGAATGGCTGCATGGCGAGACGCTCACCAATCAAGGGATGATGCTTTCGCCGTGGTTCCCGCCACGCTACCTGTGGGCCGCGATCGAAGGCGCGGGCGGCCTCGATCTCTCGGGCGGCTCCCCAAGCGTCAACCCGCGGCTAGCTCCCGATTGGCGCTGGCTGGGCGTTCGCAATCTGCCGCTCGGAGGCAAACACGTCACCTGGTTCGTCGTGCGAACCGGCGACTCTGTGAAGATGTACGCGAACTTCCGCTTCGATCAATCGATGCCGTACGAGGCATACGATACCGACGTATCGAGCAAGGTACATATTTCCGGCGACGCGGCATCGGCAATCGCGCTGCGTAAGGGCGAGCACGTCACCGTCTTTATCGGCAATACGGTCGATCGCACGATCACGATCGCCGTGAGTTTGAATCTAGAACTGCGCGGTTCGTATTCGGTTCGATCCTTCAACAGCCTACGAGGCGAATGGCTTGAGGACCGTTTGCTGGACATGGCGCAATTTCGCAAGGGCGTCGCCATCCAGCTCGATCGCAAGGGCTTTTGCGTGCTCGAACTTCGCCAGGAGATTTAGCCATGTCGAACGGACTGTCGCACTTTGGCGTGAGCGAGTTTACGACCTGGCCGTGGTCGTTCGAACGCGACGTCAAGCAATACGCGCACCACGAGATTGCCGCGATCGAAATCTGCGAGTTCAAATTGAACCAAAACGACTACGCGCCGCAACTGGCGTCGGTCGTTCCGGCGGGGCTGACCGTGAGTTCGGTCCAGTCGCAGGTCCACTCGATCTTCCCCGACAGCCTCGCACCGCAACCGACCTCGCCGGACGATCGCATTCGCCATATCAAGGACGCCATCGAACGGATCGCACCGCACGTGCCGGGGGGTACGCCGTTCGTCGTCATCACCGGCGCCGCCCCAGGTGGGAACGCGCTCGCCGTTTACGAGCGCTGTTTGAGCGCGTTTGACGAACTCGCGAGCTTCGCGCAAGAACGCGGCGTGCGCGTCGCGTTCGAGCCGCTCAATCCGGTGCTTTTCAATACCGATACCGCGCTCTGGGGGCTGGAGCGCGCGCTCGAACTCGTCGAACGAGTCGGCCACCCGGCGCTCGGTCTCTGCGTCGACACGTGGAATATTTTCGAAACGCCGAACCTCGACGACGTGATCGCTCGCTGCGGCGATCGGATCTTCATCGTTCAAGTGAGCGATTGGCACTTGCCGCGAAGCGGCGCCGATCGCCGCAATCTGCGCGAGGGGACGATCGACAACGCCTCGATCGTGCGGGCGATCCGGGCAACGGGCTACGATGGCTACTACGCGCTGGAGATTTTTTCGAGCGAGTCTCTGCCCGACTCGATCTGGCGATCGGATCTGGATGCGGTGCTCGCGAAGAACGCGCAAACGTTCGCCGCGATTTGGGAACGGAGCGAGCGCGAATGATGCAGGCGCCGCGGCGAATCTACGATCTAAGTCAGCCGGTCTACTCGAATTGTCCGCAGTATCCCGACGATAATCCGCGTCCGGCGCAAGTGAGACTGTTCTATATGCTGGCGGTGCAAGGCGTCAACAAAGAGATCGTCGAGATGAGCACGCACACGGGGACTCACTGCGACGCGCCCTATCACTTTTTCGAGGACGGGGAGACGATCGATCAGGTGCCGCTCGAAACCTACGTGGCGCGGGCGGCAATCTTCGACTTGCGTCACAAGCCGCCGGGCTCGGCAATCGAACGGGCGGATCTCGAGCCGTTGGCGGGCGTGCTGGAAACCGGGGACGTTGCGCTGCTCAATACCGGAAACGGGCGCCGCCGCGCCAACAGCGAGATCTTCCTGAAGCACTACGTTTGGCTGACCGGCGAGGCGGCGGAGTTTTTGATCGAACGCGGCGCCAAGGGCGTGGGAATCGACGCGGTCAGTCTCGGCGGCTACGGCGATCCGGGCAAATCCGGTCCGGCTCATAAGGCGATGCTCGGCAACGGGAAGTTCATCGTGGAGGAACTCTTCTTTCCCGATGAAGTTATGGATGGCGAGAAGCGCCTCTTCGTTGCGGCGCCGGTGAAGCTGCAGGGGTGCGGCGGGGCGTGGACGCGCGCGATGCTTTGGGAGTGAGCCCGTGAACCCGCGGGTGGGGCGCGCCGAGCAGCTTGGCGGCGTGACGGCCTTGCGATACGACGACGGCCCGGCTTGCGGAATGCGCGGTCTGCTCGTTCGCACGCGCACCGGCTTTGAGTTCGAGTGCGCACCCGATCGCGGGCTCGACATTCCTCGCGCGTATTTTCGTGGACTGTCGCTGGCATGGCAAGCGCCGGCGGGACTCGTGCCATCGGCGGTCTACGCTCCTAACGGCGACGATTTCGAACGCTCGTTTTTCGGCGGCCTCGTGACGACCTGCGGTCTTACGGCGTTTGGACCGGCGGGCGAAGATCGCTGGGGAAGATGGGGTCAGCACGGGCGCATCAATCATCTGGCCGCGGAAAACGTGGCGTACCGGGTGGTATCGAGCGACCAGCGTGAGTACGTGCAAATCGACGGCACCGTTCGCGAGGCGAGTCTTTTTGGAGAGACGCTGCGGCTCGATCGAACCTGGCGCATAGCGCTGGATTCGAGTGTCCTCGAATTGCACGATCGCATTACCAACGAAGGCGGAACAACGACCCCGCACATGCTGCTGTACCATTGCAACGCGGGATATCCGTTGCTCGACGACGCGACCCGCCTGCACGTGGCGCGAAGCGCGACGCATCCGCGCGACGACGTCGCGCGGCGCGCGATCGAGCTTTGGAATCGCGGCGGCCCTCCGGAGGCCGACTTCGCCGAGCAAGTCTTCATTCATCGGCCGGTCGCGCTCGACGGCGGTTTTTCGAGTGCCCTCTTTGCGAATTCCACGCTCGACGATGGACGCGGCCTCGCGCTGCGAATTCGGTACGACTCCCGCGTTCTGCCGGCGCTCTTTAGCTGGCGCATGCTCGGCGTGCGTCAGTATGTGATGGCACTGGAGCCCGCGAACTGCCCGACGATCGAGGGCCGTCGCGCGGCGGCCGAACGTTCGACGCTGCCGTTTTTAGAACCGGGCGAAACGCGCTCGTATCGTCTCGAGTTCGAAGTGCTCGCGGGCGACGAGGTCGCGCGCGCCGTTCGTGCGATCGATGCGGCCTCGACCGTAAGCGAGTAAACGCTTGAATCGTTCGCGCGAGAGCGGCGAAACGCTTGAATCCGCGGCGCGCGATGCGACGTTACCTGTGAAGAACTGTAGCACGCAATCAGGCGATGTCGAAGGAGAGTACACATGCAGGTTTCCCGTAAAAAACTTCTAGCGACCGGTACGGCACTCGGAGCCTTTGGGCCGCTCCTGCTGAGTCCGTTCATCGCATCGGCGGAGGCCGCGAGCGAAAGCGACGTCGCCGTATTAAATTCGGCGATCATGCTCGAACTCGCCGGAATCAAGGCCTATACCGCGGCCGCCGGGCTCGGCATTCTTTCGCCGCCGATCTTGGCCGTCGCGAAAGGCTTTTTGCAGGATCACATGGCGCACCGCGACGCGCTGAGCGGAGCGGTTAAGGCCGCCGGGGGCACGCCGACGACCGTTGCGACGCAGTTGACCTACCCGCCCTTGAAAACGGAAACCGATATTTTATCCTTCGCGGAAACGGTGGAGCGTGCGGCCGCCTCGGGTTACTTGGGGAATATCCCGAAATTTCAAGATCGCAATCTAGCCCGCTTGGCCGCGTCTATTCTCGGCGTCGAGACGACCCACGTCGCGATTTTGGATTACACGCTGAAGAAGAACACCGAACCCTATAACGATTTCGTCTCCTAAGCTTAAGGAAGCGTGCCCACGCCGGACGTTTGCTTCCGGCAAACGCGGGCAAGAAGTTGCTACACACTTTTGTCGGGAGAACGTTAACGTGGATGCAATAGCACTGCTCAAGGCAGACCACCGCAAGGTCGAAGAACTTTTCGCCCAGGTGCAAGAACTCGGCGAGAACGCGCACGTAGCGCGTCAGAAGCTCTTCAAACAGATCGATGAAGAGCTGACGATTCATTCGAAAATCGAAGAGACGATTTTTTATCCGGCCTTAAAAGCTAAGGCCGACGCCGACGAGGCCGCCGACGCCGAACAAGAAGTGCTCGAGGCATACGAAGAGCACGGCAACGTCAAGGGCATGATCAAAAAACTCGAAAGCACCGATCCGGGCGACGAAACGTATAATGCCAAACTGCAAGTGCTCGGCGAGCTCGTGAAGCATCACGTGCACGAAGAAGAGCACGAGATGTTCAAGGAAGCGCGCGAGCTTTTCGACAAGGCCGAACTAGAGCAGCTGGGCGAGCGCCTGGCAAAAGCAAAAGAACAGCTCAAGGCCGTTCCCGCCTAATTACTCCGTCGCGACCGAGGTAAAATCGGCGTCGCGACGTTCGGGCGTGACGAAGTACCCGATTCCCGTCATCACGATCACGGCGATGAAGATGACGACCATGAACGAGCCCAGCGCCGACGCGTAATTCGCGCCGCCGCTGGGCAGCGCGCGGCTCGCCGCCAGCGCTGCGAGGATCGTCGACGTACCGGACGCGATAAGATTGCCGATCTGATACGTAAATCCCGGGAACGTTCCGCGCGCTCCGGCCGGGGAGATTTCGTTGAGATGCGCCGGAATGATGCCCCACGCTCCTTGCACCATAAACTGCATCGCGAAACCGCCGAGCGCGAGCAAGGCGATCGTCTGGCTAAATGCCCACAGCGGAATCGCGAACAGGCCGAGAACGGCGCAGACCAAGATCGAGTTGCGCCGGCCGAAGCGTTGCGAGATCCAGCCGAAGAAGATGCCGCCCAAGATCGCACCGAGCGCGGCGATCACGTTGACCAACCCGACGTGCGCGGGATCGAAGTGGTGCTGCTTGGCTAGGAACGTTGGATAGAGATCCTGCGAACCGTGCGACATGAAATTAAACGTCGCCATGAATAGCACGGCGTAAACGAAGAGCACGCCGTAGCGTCGGATCGAAGCCCAGAGCAGACCCCTCGCCCGCGGCCGCGCATCGCGTTGCGCGGCGTTCGCGAGCCAGACGGGCGATTCGGGAACCTTCGAGCGAATGAAGAGGATCAGCAACGCGGGGATCACGCCGATGACGAACATTCCACGCCACCCGATGTGCACGTAGAGCAGTCCGAGTACGACGCTCGCGAGCAAATTGCCGACGGCATAGCCCTCTTGCAAAAGCCCCGAGAAGAGTCCGCGGCGCTGCGGCGGCAACGATTCCATCGCGAGAGCCGCGCCGAGCCCCCACTCGCCGCCCATCGCGATGCCGTACAGCGCGCGCAAAATGAGGAAGACCGTGAGGTTCGGTGCGAATGCGGTCAACAGTTCGATGAGGGAATAGATGCCGACGTCGATCATCAGCGGGACGCGGCGGCCGTACCGGTCGGCGAACCAGCCGAAGATCAGCGCGCCGACGGGCCGCAGTACGAGCGTGAGCGTAATGGCGATCGAGAGCTGCAGGATCGTGGCGCCGAAGCTGTCGGCGATGTGCGAGAGCACCACGATGACGAGGAAGTAATCGAACGCATCGAGGGTCCACCCGAGAAAACTCGCAACGAATGTGTTGCGTTGATCGCGAGTCACGGATGCGAACTGGGCATTGGCGAGGGACTCGCAGTAGCGGCGGGCTGATCGTCCCCATAGAGGACCAGCAGATAGCTCGTTCCCTTTGCGACGGTGAGTTTCGGGGGACGAAAGGCGAAGCTTAGCGTGCTGCCGGCGAGCGTCGATTTATCGAACGTATAGATCGGGCGATACGCCGTTTTCTTGTGCCGATTCTGCACGGCGAAGAGCTGCAGGGCAAACCCGCGACCGCTCAGTTGCTCCTTGGGCAGCGTGAACGATGCGACGGCGTTGCCGTCGAGCGCGAAGTCGGCCGAGGGGGTGAGCGTTACATCCATCAGCGCGACGGTCGCGAGCGAACCAGCGGGTACGTGCACCATGGCGGGCGCGTCTTTCGGGAGCGTCGCGAGCTTGAGCGTCATAGTCGGGCCGGAGGGCGTCGCCGTAGCCTCCGGCGATGCGCCGGATGCCGGCGACGGCGATGCCGCCGGAGTCGGCGACGGCGAAGGTGAGGGCGACGGTGACGCGGCGTGCGCGCCGCGGGTAGCGGCCGGCGCCGGGGTCGCGTCGGGAACGTTGAAGCGGAGCACGCACGTATAGCCGTCGAGCGCGGGGCATTGCAAGCCGTTGGTCGCGTCGGTTATCGGGACGACGGCGGTGTCGCCAGTCGATTTTACCGCCGTCGATTGCGCTGCCGGCGCGCCGGAGCCGACCGATTGCGGATACGGAAGCGGCGAACCGCCGCCGCCCGGCGGGAGAACGCTGCCGGGTACCGAGGTCCCCGTTCCGAAATTTCCGGAGCACGCCGCAAGTCCGAGGACCAACGCTGCGATGGCGGCGCGCGCGGTCACTTTCACGCCTTGCGATCCACTCGATCGCGCAGTTCGTCGGCAAACGCATCGATCGGAATCGTACGTTTCGCTTCGACGCCGCGTTCGTTGACGTTCACGCTGCCGTCGGCGGCCTCTTGTTTGCCGACGACCAAAATGTACGGCACTTTCTGCGTCTTCCAGTGGCGGATCTTGTACCCGAGTTTTTCGTTGCTCTCATCGACTTCGATACGAAGACCGCGAGCGCTCAACCGCGTGCGGACGTCGCGCGCGTAGTCGAGCTGGTGTTCGGATATCGGAGCGATGACCGCTTGCACGGGGGCTAGCCACGCGGGGAAGTTTCCACCGAAATGTTCGATCAAGATGCCGAAGAAGCGCTCCAGCGAACCGGCGAGAGCGCGGTGGATCATGACCGGCGTGTGATCGTTCCCGTCGTTCCCGCGATACTTCAAATCGAAGCGCTGCGGAAGCACGAAATCGACCTGCACCGTTCCGAGCTGCCACTTGCGGCCGATTGCGTCGCGCACGTTTATATCGAGCTTGGGTCCGTAGAACGCGCCGCCGCCTTCGTCGATGCTGTACGGCAGATTGCGGCTGGCGAGGGCCTTGCGAATGGCCTCTTCACCGATCGCGTCGGTTTCGGTTCTCGATTGCTGGTCGCGCGTCGAAAGAAAGTAGTCGAACGAGGCGAAGCCGAACGCGTCCATTAGGCGCAGCGCTTCATCGAGCGTCTGCTCGAATTCGCTCTGCAGCTGTTCCGCCGTGCAGAACAGATGCGCGTCGTCCTGGGTGAAACCGCGAACGCGCGTGAGACCGTGCAGCACGCCGCTGCGCTCGTAACGGTACACCGTTCCGAATTCGCTGAAGCGAATGGGCAGGTCGCGGTAGCTGCGCGGGTGGCTCTTGTAAATGAGGATGTGCCCGGGACAATTCATCGGTTTGAGGCGGAAGCGCTGCTCCTCGACCTCGAGCGGACCGAAAATCCCGTGCGCGTAGTTCTCGAGGTGTCCCGAGATTTCGTAGAGCTTCTCGCTCACGACGTGCGGTGTGACCACCGGTTGATAGCCGCGCTCCACGAGCCCTTCGCGAATGAACGACTCGATGATCCCGCGCACTACGGCGCCCTTGGGGTGCCAGAAGATCAGGCCGCCGCCGGCTTCCTCTTCGATCGAAAAGAGATCCAGTTCGGCGCCAAGCTTGCGATGGTCGCGCTTTTGCGCCTCTTCGAGAAATGTAAGGTAATCCTCGAGCTCGGCGCCGTCGTACCACGCGGTGCCGTAGATACGTTGGAGCATCGGATTGTGCTCGTCGCCGCGCCAGTAAGCACCCGCGACGCTCATTAATTTGAGCGCGCCGATCTCGCCCGTGGTATGGGCGTGGCCCCCGCGGCAGAGATCGGTGAACTCGCCGATCGTGTAGAGCGTAATCGGCATCCCGTCGGGAATCTCGCGTGCGAGTTCGACCTTATACGGGTTATTGCGAAAGCGCTCGAGCGCTTCGTCGCGCGTCACTTCGCGACCGGTCATCTCGAAATTTGCCGCGACGATCTCGTTCATGCGCTTTTCGATGCGCTCGAGATCCTCCGTCGAGAACGGCTCGCCTCGATCGAAATCGTAGTAGAACCCGTTTTCGATGGACGGGCCGATCGTCGGCTTGGCATCCGGGAAAAGGTCCGCAACCGCATAGGCCAGCACGTGCGCGGCCGTGTGGCGCAGGTCGGGCAGCGAGACTCGGCGTTGCTCCTGGTTGGGTATCACCCGCGCTTTTTAGCGGTCTGGGATGGAGTCGCCTTTTCAAAAGGTGGGAATAAGCGCGCAATGCTCCGCCGTTTAGCCTTGCTCGCGATCGCCATCGCTCTGGCCACATTTCGTGAGTGGCGCGTCCATCGATCCGGGGAGATGGCAGGGGCTTTGAGTTTCTTTGCCTCGATCGCGCTTGGCGCGTTGCTGCTCGTCGCTCTTTACGTTGCCGGAACGATTGCCGTTCCGGATCAGTTGCGCGATCAGACCCTGGTAAACGTCGGTCACTTTACGGGAAGCCAGAATGGCCACGCTCTTACGGCGCTGCTGCAGGCGGCGAAGGGCGCTTCGTGGATTCCACTCGTCGCCGGGACCGTGCTCTTCACGATCGCGGTTTTGGCCACCGCGATGCAATTGCAAGCCGCACTCAACTTCATCTGGGACGTGCACGATCCGAAGGAGGATCGAGCGGCCCGTAGCGTCGGGAAGAGCTTTCCCACGTTTCTTTTAATGTTCGCGCTCTCGCTCGTGCTATTGATCATCCTGCTGGTCGGTGCCGGACTCCATGCGCTTACGGTGTTTACTCACGCGTTACCGCTAGTGGTGGCGCTCTCGCTGCAGGTGGTAAACGTTGCCGGTAGCATCGTCGTGCTGACGCTGCTGTTCGTGGCGATGTTCGCGCGTTTGCCGCCCACGAAAATCCCGCGCCCGACGCTGTGGATCGGCTCGCTCGTTACAGCCATTATGTACGAGCGCGCCCAGTTTTTTCTCGCACTCTATCTGGGGAGCATCGACGTGCGTTCGCTCTACGCGATCGTCGGCATCGTGCTGGCCGTGCTCTTATGGCTCTATTACTCCGCCCAAGTGGTGCTGGTGGGAGCGAATTTCACCAAGGTTCTTGCAGAGCGGGCGGAGTCGTAATACGAACGGGTATAAGCTTCGCGTGCTCGATCTCCTCAAGCGTGCCGCCGCCGGGTGGAAGCGTCACAAAACGGCCCAGCTCGCTGCGGCCTTGGCCTACTATGCGGCGTTCTCTATCTCGCCGCTGCTCCTCGTCGTGTTGGCGATTGCCGGCCTGGTCTACGGTCACGCCGCCGCGCAGCATCGACTCGACGCGCAACTCGCGCCGATTCTCGGCGCCGGCGGGGCGAGCACGCTCGACGCTCTGCTGGTCTCCGCGTCGCATCCGCGCAGCGGAATCGTGGCTACCGTTGCCGGCGCCGTACTCTTGGCCTTAGGCGCGACGGGGCTGATCCTGCAACTTCAAGGTGCGCTCGATACGATTTGGGAGACTCCCGATCATCCGCAAGGCGTGATGGGCGCTCTAAAAACGCGGGCTCGGGCCGCTTTGATGGTGGCGGCGTTGGGAGTCGCGGCGCTCGTTAGCCTGGTGGCGGCCGGTGCCTTCGGCGGCTCGCAATACGTCGGCGTGCCGATCAACGTTCTCGCGCTGGCGGCGCTCTTCATCGTGACGTATAAAGTCCTTCCGCGCACGCGCGTTCGGTGGCGTAGCGCGATTGCGGGCGGATCGGCTTCGGCGATCGTTCTTACCGCCGGCGAAGCCGTGCTCGGTCTGTATTTCGCGCATTTTTCGCCGGCTTCGGCGTTTGGAGCCGCTGGCGGCTTCGTGCTGATCTTGCTCTGGGTCTACTACTCGGCGCAACTCAGCCTTTTCGGCGCCGAGATCACGCGCGCGCTGGAATTGGGTTATACTACGGGTACAGGAGTTCCATGATGAGGTACTTATCCGCGATGGCCGTCGTATTGGCCGGGATCGTGTCCGCGACGTCCGTTGCTAAGGCCGACGATAACGCACTCCTGCAGGCGCAACTCGACCAGCAGGCGAGCCAGTTACGCATGCAGCAGCAGCTAAACGCTCAGTCGCAATCGTTGAACGATCGGCAGCTGCGCCTGGAGACGCAGCAGGATCTGGGCCGCGTGCAGCTTCGTTATCAACTCGATTCGCAGAACGCCACGATGTCGCGGCTCCTGGAGCAGCAAGAACTTCAACTTCTCGATCTTCAGCGATCGACCAAACCGCTGCCGCCGAAACTTTTGAAGCCGTAGCGTACGACGTCGTCGTTCTCGGCCTGGGCGGCATGGGAAGTGCCGCCGCGGCTCATCTCGCAAGGCGCCGCAAGCGGGTGCTCGGCCTAGAGCAGTTCGACCTCGGACACGAGCTGGGCGCTTCCGCCGGCCGTACGCGCATCATCCGCAAAGCCTATTTCGAAGGCCCGCAGTACGTGCCGCTCCTCTTGCGCGCCTACGATCTTTGGCGCGAACTCGAAATACAAACGCAAACGATTCTCCTCGATCTCGTCGGCGTTTTGATGGTCGGCGCGGCGGGCGGTGCGATGCTCGAGGGCGTTCGTCTGAGCATGCAGCGTTATGGCGTGCGGATCGACGAACTCGGCAGGAACGATTTTGCGAAGCGCTTTCCGCAGGCGCGGTTGCGCTCGGGCGAAATCGCGTTGCTCGAACCCGATGCGGGCGTCGTGTTTCCCGAGGGCGGCATCGCGGCACACCAGCAAGCGGCGCGCCTCGCCGGCGCCGAACTGCGCGGCGGGGTGCGGGTAACCAGTTGGCGGCGAAGCAGCACCGGGACGATTCGCGTGGATCTGGCGGACGGCGAACGTATCGAGACGGAACAATTGGTTCTCTGTGCCGGGCCGTGGTTAGCGGAGGTTGCGGCGGAGCTGGAACTTCCGCTCGTCGTGCAGCGCAACGTGCAGATCTGGTTCGCGCCCGCGACCGGAGCGTTTGCGCGCGGACGGTTTCCGGCATTTTTTCTCGAGCGCGCGGGCCTGCCAAGGCCGCTCTATGGTTTCCCGGATTTGGGTGACGGCGTGAAAGCGGCGCTGCACGGCTACGGCGACTACACGACCGCGGCGTCGCTCGATCGCGACATCCACGAGGCAGATATCGCCGCGGTCAAATCGGCGTTGGATCCGTGGCTGCCGGGTGCGGCGCACGCCTTTCGTTCGGGCAAAGCCTGCATGTATGCGTTGACGCCCGACGAGCATTTCATCGTCGATCGCCATCCGCGCGATGCCGGGGTCGTGATCGCGGGCGGGTTCTCGGGGCACGGCTATAAGTTCGCTCCGGCGATCGGCGAGATCGTCGCCGATCTTGCCGACGGCAAGGCGCGCCCCGATAGCGCGTTTCTCGGTCTGGCGCGATTGGCGAAGCAGTTTGAAGGATCGCGGCGAAACGAGCCCCGATGATTCAGCTAACCAGACGCGCTCTTTCGATCGTGCCGCTGCTCGCAATGCTCGCGGCGTGCGGCGGCGGCGGAACGTCGCAGAACTCGGCTTCCGGCGGTGCTACGCTGCGCATTGCGGTCTCGCAAGATGCCAAGACGCTCGATCCGATTCTCGCCTCGAATACGGTGGATGTGTTTATCCAACGGTTTATGTTCGAGCCGCTGCTCTCGGCGGATCCGCGCGGAAACCCCGTGCCGATGCTCGCGGCGGCGGTGCCGTCGCGGACGAACGGCGGCGTCAGCGCCGACGGTCTAACCGTAACCTATCGCCTGCGAAAAAACGCGCGCTGGACCGACGGCGCGCCGGTCACGTCGAAAGACGTTCGATTCTCCTGGCAGGCGATTATGAATCCGAATAACAACGCGGTCTCGCGCCACGGGTACGACGACGTCGCGCGCATCGACACGCCCGACGACCGGACCGCGATCGTTCGTTTGAAGAAGCCGTTCGCTCCCTTCGTCAACACGTTCTTCGCCGAAAGCGATCAGCCGTACGCGATCGTGCCGGCACACGTGCTGGCCCGCTATCCGAACGTCAATCAGATTCCGTTCGACGCGCGACCGGAGGTTAGCGACGGACCCTTCCGATTCGATCGGTGGGACCACGGCGATCGGATCGTAATGACCGCGAACGACGGGTTCTTTATGGGCAAGCCCCACCTTCGCCGCATCGAAATCAAGGTGGTTCCCGACGAAAACACGTCGGTAAATCTGTTGCGCACGCGCGCGGTAGACTATATGTATCAGGCATCGATCGCGACCTACCCGGCGCTCAAGAGCGTTCCCGGAATTCGCCTCGTGTGGGACAACATGAACGGCTTCGAGGGCATGGTGTTCAATCTGCGCCGAAAGCCGCTCGACGATCCGCGCGTTCGCCTAGCGATAAAATACGCCATCGATAAACAGCAGCTGGTGCGCACGCTCACCTACGGACGCGAAAAACTCGCGACCGGAGATTTGCCGGACTGGATGTGGGCGTCCAACCGAACGCTCGAGCCATACCCCTACGATCCCGCGCGGGCGCGCGCGCTCTTACGCGGGGCAGGCGTGAAGACGCCCTTGAACCTCGTGATGGTCACCGAGACGGCGAACGTAACGCACAAGCGCGAGGCCGTACTGTTGCAGTCGATGCTTCGCAAGATCGGCATCGACGTTGAGGTGAAAACCTATCCGGGCGACTTGCTGTACGCCCCGGCGGGCGCCGGCGGCATCGTCAACGGCGGCAGCTTTGATATCGCCATTTGGCCGTGGTACGCCGGAATCGATCCGGACAACTCCTCGCAACTGACGTGCGCGAATATCCCGCCGCACGGCTATAACGAGGCTCGGTACTGCAATCCGGCGATGGAGGCGTTGCAGAATCGCGCGCTGACGCAATACGATCGCGCCGCGCGCGCGACCGCCTACCGCGGCATCGAGGCGCTCGTGGCGCGCGATAACCCGATCGTTCCGTTCTGGTGGCAGCGGCAGCAAGAAGCGCTCTCGGTCGATCTCAAAGGGTTCGCCCCGAATCCGGTAACCGAATCGTGGAACGCGTGGGAGTGGAGTCTCTAACGCTACATTGAGTGAGCACACGGCGGCCGTCCTTCGACAAGCTCAGGATGACAACGGGGGGTCGTCCTTCGACAAGCTCAGGATGACAATAGAGGGGTGGTGTTTTTTTTTGTCATGCTGAGATTAGCGGTTGCCGAGCGCGCGGCGCCAGGCGGCGAGCTCGTGCTCGAATGACACGAGGGGCGCGAGCCGGCGGCACGCGCTGCGAAGACGCTCGTAAAACGCGCGATCGGTGACGCAGCGCTTCAGTAACGCGGCGAGGGCGCGCGAGTCGCCGGTGGGATAGAGCCCGGGGTACGTGCGGCCGAGAATCCCCGTATTGCCGGCGATGCGCGATGCCAGGACCGGAATGCCGCAGGCGATCGCCTCGCACAGGGCGTTCGCGCCGCCCTCCATTCGCGAGGATAAAACCATGAGGTCGCTGCGCGCGAGCAGCCGCCGCGCTTGCGTGCGGCTGAGTTCGCCGCAGTAGCGATACCGCGGGTTGCGCAGCATCTCGGCGTGCGTGGCGCGTGCGAAACGCGGCGCGAGAATCCCGCCTGCCTGCGTTACCCGGACGAGCAGTTGCGGGTCCAGCAGCCGGAGCGCATACGCCGCGCGCATCGGGTCCTTTTCGTGGCGCAGGTGACCGAGCACGCAGACTTCGAACGGGCCGCCGGGGCGCCGAGGCGCCGGCTTGCCGGGTTCTGCCGACTGGACGATTGCACGCGCCTTCGAGCGGAGGATGCGCGGGAGTTTGGCGAGCCCTTCGGGCTGCAGCGTGACGAGAAGATCGGCGGCGTCGAGCGCCCGGCGGGCGAGCGCGCTATCGGCAATATCCCGATAGAGGTCGGTTCCCGTCAGCACCAGCACGAGCCGCCCTCGCGGAAAACGCTTGCGAAAGGCCAGGACGCTCGACGCGCTCTTGCGCGCGTGCAACCCGACGAGGCAATCGACGGGTTCTCCGTCATACGCGTTCGCGATGTGCGCGCGCCAGCCGAGGGCCCGAAAGATTCGCACGTAACGATCTGCCGTCACGGAGTTTCCAAGCGTCGATCCGCGCGGCGCCGGCGAGACGACGAGCAGCCGTTTCAGCACCGATTCGACCGTCGCCAAGAAGGGCGGGTGATGATGGACATAGTGGAAAGGACCCGCATCGGCGACTTGCGCGAAGCGCGCGAGCGAACGCGCGCGCTCGCCGCCGATCTGCGCGACGAGCAGTTCACCGTTCCCATGCTGGAAGGCATCAATCCCATCTTATGGGAGTTGGGACACATCGCCTACTTCGCCGAGTTTTGGATCGCGCGTCATCTCGGCGGCCGCGCTCCGCTCGTTGCCGGCGCCGACGCGCTCTACGATTCGGCGAAGGTCGCTCACGAGACGCGCTGGAGCCTGCCGCTGCCGTCGCGAGAGCAGACGTCCGCGTTCATGGATCGCGAACTCGCGCTGATTGCCGATCTCTGGGATTCCATCCGCGGCGAGCGAGCGGAGTATTTTTACCGGCTGGCGCTTTTTCACGAAGACATGCACGGTGAGGCTCTGGTCTATACGCGTCAAACGCTCGCATACGCGCAGCCGAGCGTTACGTGCCGGCCCATTCCAGCCGCTAATCCGCTAACCGGCGACGCTCGCATTCGGGGAGGGCGTTATACGATCGGCGCTCGTCCCGGCGACGGATTCGTGTTCGACAATGAGAAGTGGGCGCACGAGATCGAACTCGACGCATTTGAAATCGCGCGCGCGCCGGTAACCAACGCCGAATTCGCGGCGTTCGTTGAGGATGGCGGCTACTCGCAGCGCGGCTATTGGTCCGATTCGGGCTGGGCGTGGCGCGAGGCCGCGCGGGCCGCGCACCCCGTCTATTGGATTCCGCGCGCCGGCGGACGCGGCGCGGGCGCTTTCGATCGCCGGCACTTCGACCGCATACGAGCGCTGCGCGAGCACGAACCGGTTTGCCACGTCAACTTCTTCGAAGCCGAGGCCTACTGCGCGTGGGCCGGACGCCGGCTTCCGACGGAGGCCGAGTGGGAAGTCGCCGCCACGGGCGGAATGCATCGGCGTTATCCGTGGGGCGAAGATTTCGCCGGCGTTACGCGAGCCAACCTCGATCATTGGTTCGGCGACGTTTGCGATGTCGGTGCCTTCGAGGACGGAGAGAGTCCGACGGGCTGCCGGCAAATGCTCGGCAACGTCTGGGAATGGACGGGCAGCATTTTTGCGGCCTATCCGGGATTCGTTACCGACCCCTATAGGGAATACTCCGAACCGTGGTTCGGCACGCACCGGGTCTTACGCGGCGGTGCGTGGTCGACGCGCGAACGCTTGATCTCGACGCGCTGGCGAAATTTCTATCAGCCGCATCGACGCGATATCATCACCGGATTCCGCACTGTGAAGCAGACGTAGGAGCACCCGTGAATTTAACTGAGAACACGCTTGCCGAGACCGCACTCTCCGATTCGCCGCTCGGCGAACGGAGCGTCGGCCTCAATCGGCTCATCTTTGGCACGCTGCTCTTCGTTGCGATTGCCGTGATCGGTTTGCTCGCCGTGAAGTGGGCGCCGTACTGGCATAAAGCGCACGTGGCGGCAGCGACGCACAGCATCGGAAGTTCGATCATCAGCGGGAAGTCGGCGGTCAGTCCGGTCGCCGGAGTGGGCGCCGCCTGGGGATATGCCTTCGCATACTTCAAATCGGTTTGGCAAGCCGTGGTGCTAGCGCTGTTGCTCGGAGCGTGCGTGCAGGTCTTCGTGCCGCGCAAATGGCTGCTCAAACTGATCGGGTACAACGATTACCGCTCGACGGCGGTCGGCGGTGCGATCTCGCTTGCGGGCATGATGTGCACGTGCTGCACGGCCCCCATCGTGGTTGGGTTGCGCCGGCAGCGCGCCAACATGGGCGGTGCGTTAGCGTTCTTTCTGGGTAATCCCGTGCTCAATCCGGCGACGATCTTGTTCATCGGATTCGTTCTGGGCTGGCGGTTCGCGGCGTTGCGCATCGCCTTCGGCCTCGTGCTGGTCTTCGTGGTCGCTTGGCTGGCGAATCGCTATTTTAGCGACTCGTCCGTCGATTCGCCGAACGTGAATTTCGTGGCCTCGCTCGCGCCGATCGAAGAACCGGGCCGCACGCCGTTGCGCGTTGCGACGGCGTGGTTCAAAGAACTCTGGGTAGAGATCTATACGATCTTGCCGGGCTATATTGCGATCGTTCTGATCTTGGGCGCCGTTCGCGCATGGCTCTTCCCGCCCGGGTTGACGCTCCACGCCGCGGGCTTTGGTGCGATCGCGCTGCTTTCGGCAATCGGAACGCTCTTCGTGATTCCGACCGCGGGCGAAGTGCCGATCGTCCAAACGTTGATGCATGCCGGGATGAGCACGGGGCCGGCGACGGCGCTGCTCATGACGCTGCCGGCGATCAGCCTGCCGTCGCTATTTATCGTGCGTAACGTGTTCCCCAAACGCGTCTTGGGGTTCGTTACGGCGGGCGTATTCGTGGTGGGCATCGTGGCCGGGCTCGTTGCAATGTTTACGATTCACCACCTCGCATAGGGAGTCACATGACCAAAGCGGATATCCTTCGGCTCACGCATCTTTCCAGTTGCGCCGGTTGAGCCTCCAAAATGGACGCGGGCGTCCTCGCGCAAGTCTTGCGCGATTTGCCACCGATCGACGATCCAAACGTGCTCGTCGGTACCAGTACGGCCGATGATGCCGGAGTCTATCGCCTGACCGACGAGCTCGCGCTCGTGCAGACGGTCGATTTCTTCACGCCCATCGTCGACGATCCGCGCACGTTCGGGCGGATTGCCGCCGCCAACGCGCTCTCGGATGTCTACGCCATGGGCGGCCGGCCGGTGACCGCCTTGGCGATCGCCGCCTTTCCCGAAAATCTTGATCCGTCAATTTTGGGCGCCATTCTGGCCGGCGGTGCCGAGAAAGCTGCCGAGGCGGGGATCCACGTCATCGGGGGCCATACGATTAAGGACGACGAGCCGAAATACGGCCTCTCGGTTACGGGCGTCGTTCACCCGGATCGCATCGTTCGCAACGATTCGGGGCGCGCCGGCGACGTGCTCGTGCTTACGAAACCGCTGGGAACCGGCATATTAACGACCGCCCGGCGTCGCGACTTGATCGACGAGGCGGCACTGGAACCGGCCATCGCCTCGATGGCGGCGCTCAATCGCCTGGCGGGCGAAGCGATGGTGGCCTGCGGCGCGCACGCCGCCACCGATATCACCGGCTTCGGATTGATCGGACACCTGCGCGAAATGACCGGCGACAAGCTCGGGGCACGGATCGATTCCGGCGCCGTCCCGATCTTCGAGCGCGCCCTAGAACTCGCGCGCGAGGGTGCCGCACCGGGCGGCACGCGCAACAACTTCGAGAACGCGCTGGCGAACGGCGTGCTCTTTGAGGACGCGATCGAGCCCGCCTTGCGCCTGCTCCTGTGCGACGCGCAGACATCGGGCGGCCTGCTCATCGCCATCGCACCGGACCAGGCGGGCGTGCTGCTCGAACGCCTGAGCTCGCAAGGCGTCGATGCCCGCCGCATCGGAGAACTCACCGCCGGCGGTGCGCTCGAAATTCGCGCCTAGACGCAATAAAAAGGAACGAAGCTCCGAGCGATCGGGCTTCGTTCCTGAAATGGTGGGCGGTGCAAGGATTGAACTTGCGACCCCTACAGTGTCAATGTAGTGCTCTCCCACTGAGCTAACCGCCCGTATGTGACCCGGCCGAGTATAGCAAAGCCCCCCGGCGCCGTCAACGCCGTAGGGCGCCGACGATGCTGCGACGTTTGTTTGACAAGCGGAAAAACCGCGTGTTACAGTAGGAAAACATTTTGCGTGCTCGCACGCTATTTGAGAAAGGAGAAGACGTATGACTGCATCGCGTATTCGCAAGCAACCCGTCGGGATTACCCGAATGACGGCTGGGTTTTGGCTCGTCGTCTCTCCGGTTTGCCCGAATAGTGGGTTCGATTCACGCGGATCTCGGCTCTTAGTAGACGGTTTTACGTAACGCGCTCGTTCGCGTAACCACCGAAGACTAGAGAGCCTCCGCGAATCGCCGGAGGTTTTTTCATTCACTCGCCCTTCGCCGACGCACGTGCGTGATGTCGTGTATTTCGTATTGCATCGTCGAGGGCACCGTTCGCACTTGGAGGCGTCATGGACCACTGGATCTCATCCGAGACCCACCAACGCCGCGAAGAGCTGTACTCGTACGCGTCACGCGCCCGCATCGTCCGCCTCGCGGAGAGCGGCCGAAGTACCAGCTTCCGCGGTCGAATCGCCGACGGCGCTCAAGCCATGAGCGACCTGTTGGCACACGTCGCGCAGACCGTGCGTGAAAAACGAGAGGCCTAAGAACGTTCACGTTGCCGGCGACCGGTGGCGTAGGAGCGCGAGCACGGAAGTTTCCTCGGGCAGCAGGCCCGTGGTCTTGCGCGAACGCGCTCCGAGATCTAGCCGACCGTCCTCGAGGTACGCATCGAGGACGGCCGGATGCACGTAGCACTTGCGGCAAACGGCCGGCGTGTTGCCCAGACGCAGCGCGACGTCTTTGATGGCCGATACGACGCGCACCTTGCGTTCGGCGGCGTCCTCGGCGGCCTCGGCGTTGGCGAGCAGCATCGCGCAGGTAACGGTGCCGACCCACGTGCGAAAATCTTTCGCGGAAAATTCGTCGCCGGATATTTCGCGAATGTAGTCGTTGACATCGGAGGAGTCGATCGCGTGCGGCGCTCCCTCATCGTCGACGTAACTAAACAGGTCCTGTCCGGGCAAATCTTGGCATTGGCGCACGATTCGTGCGAGCCGTCGATCGTGCAGGTGGATCGCGTGACGCACGCCGCTCTTGCCGCGAAACGAGAAACGCACCGTTTCGCCGCTCACCTTCGCGTGGCGATTTTCAAATGTCGTCAGGCCGTAGGATTGGTTGTCCTTGGCGTACTCTTCGTTGCCGACGCGTATGAGCGTGCTTTCGAGCAACTGCACGACCGCTGCCAGCACTTTCTCGCGCGGTAAGCCGTGCTTGCGCAGATCTTCGTCGACGCGGTTGCGGATTTTCGGCAGCGCGCGTGCGAACGCGATCATCCGCTCGTACTTGGTTGCGTCGCGAACTTCGCGCCAGCGTTTATGATAGCGGTATTGCTTGCGCCCGCGAGCGTCGCGACCGGTGGCCTGCAAATGCCCGTTCGCGATCGGGCAGATCCAGACGTCTGCATACGCCGGCGGAATCGCAAGCGCGCGTATGCGCGCGATCTCGGCATCGTCGGCGAGCGGCGTCCCGTCGGGTCGCGAGAATTGGAAGTGGCCGCCCCGCAGCCGCCGGGTGATGCCCGGCATCGTATCGGTGACGTAGCGCAGCCCGGCCGCCTTAGCGGCGGCGAGGGCATCGTCGTTCGCCTCGACCGGAGCGCTCACGCCACCTCTTGGTCGTAGCGCAGATGGTCGCCGACCCTCCGAACGCCGTCCGTCGGGACGTGCGGGTGCGCCTTACCATCCGCGCTCAGGTGCGCGATCTCGACCCCGTGGAGCAGCACGGCCGCGTCGGCGATGAGGCGCCGATGACACCGCCACCACAGCGTTTCGCTGCACATGATCGCCGTTCGCTGGCGGGCGGCCGTTTCGAGCAGCAGAGCGAGCGCGTCGCGAAAGCGATCGGTCTCCATGTAGTCGGCGTACCCGCGGAAGGATGGGTGGCGAAGCGCCGTATTGAGCGAATCGGGTTGGGCCTTCCGAAAGCCGCCGAGTTCGGCAGCCCACGTATAGGTCGCCCCAGTCTCGCTCGGTACCCAGAGTTCCATCTGCTCGCGCCACACGTGGGGATGGCGGCGGCTCTTGGGGACGCTGCGCACGTCGACGAGCCGAGCGATCTGCGCCGCCCGTATTCTCGCAGCCAAGTCCTCTTGGGAGGCGGTTCCGTGACCGAGCGTGAGGAGTTCCACCTCACCTATATATCCGTTGCGGCCCCCGTTCATACGTGGCGATCGCATCGCGCCACATTTGCGGAACCGGTATGGAGACGTTCTCGACGAAATTGAAGGCGACGACGGTGGTGATGCCGTGGGCCGCACGCTTGCCGTGCGTCTCACTCCAGACTTCGTAGTAGAAGTCGAACGATTTGGTGCCGATGCGCGGAATTCGGCACCCGATCGCGATTTGCTCGCGATAGGTGAGCTGCCGCTCGTACGTAAAGTCGATCGTCGCCTGAATCATTCCGAGGGCGCTGTGGATGTCGCCATGCATCACCTGCGCGAAATACTCCGAGCGCATGGTCTCGGCCCAGCGAATATAGGCAACGTTGTTGACGTGGCGGAGCATGTCGATATCCGCGAAGGGCACTTGGAAGCGAGAGATCAAGGGAAAGTCTTCTAGCATGCGGCGATCTTTCGACAGAGTATGCGTGAAGGCGAGCAAGGCGCTTTACAGCCGAACGCGAGTAGGGTAAGATGGGCCGGTTCGCAAAGATGGCGGCCCGTACGGTATGGGCGCGTAGCTCAGTGGGAGAGCATCCGCTTCACACGCGGGGGGTCGTTGGTTCAATCCCAACCGTGCCCACCATTTTTTGCGGTGCGAGCTTCGGCTCGCAGGGTCCGGCCGGTCAAACTTCTAATAGGGGTCGCCGGTCCCGGCGTACGACGCTGTAGCTCAGTTGGTTAGAGCGCCGCCCTGTCACGGCGGAGGTCATGGGTTCGAGCCCCACCAGCGTCGCCACTTTTCCCGGGTTTGCTAACGGCGGATCCGGATGCGGAAAGCCCCCGAGAAATCGGGGGGCTTTCGTTTTTCTGGGTCGATCGTGCGGCACGACGCGGACTCGCTCGACTTTCTCGGAGCGATCGGGGCGGGGCAGACGATCGATCAAACAATTGCGCCAAACGCGTTGCGGAATTGCATCGCATTCTCGACGAGCTGCAAGGAGCAACGTTCGAAGGCGCCGCTATGTGACGAGCGGCACGGCGCGCACGCGCGCGTCACGAGCGTACCGCGCGAGCGGTTGTTGCAGGTATGAAGCGCACATCGAATTCGCGTGTCTTGCAGATTGCGATTGCCGTCTCGATCGCGCTGCATCTGCTGATCTTGCCCTTCGTTCCCGTTAAAGAGGCGAAGGCTGCGCCCGAGCAACCGCCGGCAACGCTGCGCATCGTTCACATCGCCGTCGTACCGAAACCGACGCCGCGTCCAACGCCGCCCCCGAAACTCGCGAAAGCGCATCGGCCGAGTCCGCATGCCGTTGCAATTCATGCGGTGCGTCTTGCATCGCATCTGGGGCGACCGGCCGCGCGCGGCCCGCAACGCCCGCCGATCGGTCCGGTGACGACGGGGTTCCCGAGCGCGCCGCCGGGCAGTATCGTGGTCGGCACCGCGGCACCGGCGGTAGCGACTCCAACGCCGAAGCCGGCGTGTACCGCGCCCGACGTTCCGGCGAAAACGATTGCGCCGGTAGCGCCCGAGATTCCGCAGCTCGCGAGTGAGGAAGGCCTAACCGGAACGACCGAAGTCGAGGTGCACCTGTCGGCGAGCGGCGCCGTGCTCGACGCATCGGTCTACCGTTCGAGCGGGTCGATGCTGCTCGATCGCGCCGCGATCGGCGCGGCGCGCGCGTCGAGCTATTCCCCCGAACAACGTGCGTGCCGCAACATTCCGGGTTCGTATCTGTTTTCGGCGCAATTCGATAACTAACGGGCGAGAGCGACGAGCACGCGACGCGCTAGTACAAACGCACGCCGTTTTCGACCGGCAGCTGTGGGCGCGTCAACACGACCGCGCCGTCGGCATCGGGCACGCCGAGCACGAGTACCTCGCTCGAAAACCCGGCGATGCGGCGCGTCGGAAAGTTGACTACGCCGAGTACCTGCGTCCCGAGTAGCGTTTCGGGCGTGTAGTGAACCACAAGCTGCGCGCTCGATCGCTTGATGCCGATCTCCGGCCCGAAATCGACCGTTAGCTTGTACGCGGGTTTGCGCGCTTGCGGGAACGGCTCGGCTGCGACAATTGTCCCGACCCGGACATCGAGAATAGCAAATGCTTCGAGTGCATTCGGTTCGCTCATGAAAATCCGGGTTGGAGCGACAAGGGGCGGAAGCCTGCGC